>NZ_JBFTND010000100.1:0-26051 GCF_056397305.1 Cupriavidus sp. 05N40 | reverse complement strand
GAATACGAAGTGTTTGGCGAGTTGCAGAAACCTCATGTGCTGGTGCTGGGCCTCGGCGAATCGGGGCTGGCGATGGCGCGCTGGTGCGGCCAGTACGGCGCCCCCGTGCGCGTCGCGGACACGCGCGAGGCTCCCGCCAACCTGGTCTTCCTACAGGCCGAGCTGCCTTCGGCGCAATTCATCGGCGGCGCGTTCGGCATGGCGCTGCTCGACGGCATCGGCCTGGTGGCGATCAGCCCCGGCCTGTCGCCGGCCGAGCCCGCCACTGCCGCGCTGCTGGCGGCGGCGCGCGAGCGCGGCATCCCGGTGTGGGGCGAGATCGAGCTGTTCGCCCGGGCGCTGGCCCACCTGCGGGCCGAGTCCGGCTACGCCCCCAAGGTGCTGGCGATCACCGGCACCAATGGCAAGACCACCACGACGGCGCTGACCGGCCGCCTGGTCGAGCGCGCCGGCAAGACGGTGGCGGTGGCCGGCAATATCAGCCCGTCCGCGCTGGACAAGCTGGCCGCGTGCATCGCCTCGGCCACGCTGCCCGAAGTCTGGGTGCTGGAGCTGTCCAGCTTCCAGCTGGAAACCACGCACACGCTGGCGCCGCATGCGGCCACGGTGCTCAATATCACGCAGGACCATCTCGACTGGCACGGCAGCATGGAAGCCTATGCCGCGGCCAAGGCGCGCATCTTCGGCGCGGCTCCCGCGCCCGGCGAGCCCGGCTGCCTGCAGGTGCTCAACCGCAACGACCGCCTGAGCATGGAGATGGCCCGCCGCGGCACCGCGCCCGTCACGTTCGGCACCGACCTGCCCGAGACACCAGGCAGTTTCGGCGTGCTGCGCGAGGGTGGCATGCCCTGGCTGGTGATCGCCGAAGCCGACAGCGAGGCCGAGGGCGAGAACAAGCCGCGCCGCCGCAAGGCCGCCGCCACCGAGGCCGAGTCCGCGGTGCCGGTGCGCCACAAGCGCCTGATGCCGGCCGACGCGCTGCATATCCGCGGCATGCATAACGCCACCAACGCCATGGCCGCGCTGGCGCTGTGCCGCGCCCTCGACCTGCCGCTCAATGCGCTGCTGCACGGCCTGCGCGAATATCGCGGCGAGCCGCACCGCGTGGAGTGGGTCGCCACGGTGGACGACGTCGAGTATTTCGATGACAGCAAGGGCACCAACGTGGGCGCGACCGTGGCCGCGCTGTCGGGCCTGGACAAGCGCGTGGTGCTGATCGCGGGCGGCGAAGGCAAGGGGCAGGATTTCTCGCCGCTGGCGGCTCCCGTGGCGCAGTACGCGCGCGCCGTGGTGCTGATCGGCAAGGACGCCGGCGAGCTGCGCCGGGCGCTGGAAGGCACCGGCGTGACGCTGGCCGACGCGGCCACGCTGGAGCAGGCCGTCACGCTGGCCGCAAGCGCGGCGCAGGGTGGCGACGCGGTGCTGCTGTCGCCGGCCTGCGCCAGCCTCGACATGTTCCGTAACTACGTGCACCGCGCCGAAGTGTTCCGCGCCGCGGTGGAAGAACTGGCGATGTCCCGGGGGATCCTGCCATGAGCGACGCTCAGGTCAAGCGCAGCGGGTTTATCGGCGCCACCATCGGCAATGCCTGGGGTGGCCTGCGCGACGCGGTGTCCGGCGTCAAGCCCACCCGCTCGCGCATGATGGAGTACGACCAGCCCCTGCTGTGGGTGTCGATCGTGCTGCTCGCGCTCGGCCTGGTGATGGTGTATTCGGCCTCGATCGCGCTGCCCGACTCGCCGCGCTACGCCAACTACCGCGAGAGCCATTTCCTCACGCGGCACGCGTTCGCGCTGTTCGTCGGCCTGGGCGGCGGCCTGCTGGCCTTCCAGATCCCGGTCAAGTTCTGGGACCGCTATGCGCCCAAGCTGTTCCTGATCGCGCTGCTGCTGCTGGTGATCGTGCTGGTGCCCTTCGTGGGCAAGGGCGTCAACGGCGCGCGGCGCTGGATCCCGCTCGGCATCATGAACTTCCAGCCCTCCGAGCTGATGAAGCTGGCGGTGGTGCTCTACGCGGCCAACTACACCGTGCGCAAGCAGGAGTGGATGCAGAACGTGGGCAAGGGATTCCTGCCGATGGGCGTGGCGGTGGTGGTGGTGGGCATGCTGCTGCTGCTGGAACCCGACATGGGTGCCTTCCTGGTGGTGGCCACGGTGGCCATGGGCATCCTGTTCCTCGGCGGCATCAACGGCAAGCTGTTCGCCGGCCTGGTCGGCGTGGCGGTGGGCGCGTTCGCGCTGCTGATCACGGCCTCGCCCTGGCGGCGCGAGCGGATCTTCGCCTACCTCAACCCGTGGGAAGAAGCCAACGCGCTCGGCAAGGCCTACCAGCTCACCCATTCGCTCATCGCCTTCGGCCGCGGCGAATGGACCGGGGTGGGGCTGGGCGGCAGCATCGAGAAGCTGCACTACCTGCCCGAAGCGCATACCGACTTCATCCTCGCCGTGATCGGCGAGGAATTCGGCTTCGTGGGCGTGCTGGTGGTGATCGTGCTGTTCTACTGGCTGGTGCGCCGCGCCTTCGAGATCGGCCGCACCGCGCTGCAGCTCGACCGCACCTTTGCCGGCCTGGTGGCCAAGGGCATCGGCGTGTGGGTCGGCTGGCAGACCTTCATCAACATGGGCGTGAACCTGGGCCTGCTGCCGACCAAGGGGCTGACCCTGCCGCTGGTGAGCTACGGCGGCTCGGGCATCCTGATGAACTGCATTGCGCTGGCCATTCTCTTGCGCATCGATTACGAAAATCGCGTGATGATGCGTGGAGGGAAGGTATGACCGGCGCGCAGCAGCACGTGATTTCGGCGAAGGCTAACTTCCTGCGCAAGCAGGAAGTTAAGCGCAGCGGCCGCAGCCAGAATTCATCCATGATGCGTGGAGGGAAGGTATGAGCGGCACGCGTACCCTKCTCGTGATGGCCGGCGGCACCGGGGGGCATGTCTTCCCCGGGCTGGCGGTCGCGCGCGCGTTGCGCGAGCAGGGCTGGCGCGTGGTGTGGCTGGGCAACCGCAGCGGCATGGAAGCCACGCTGGTGCCCAAGTACGACATCCCGATGGAGTTTATCCAGTTCGGCGGCCTGCGCGGCAAGGGGCCGCTGACCAAGCTGCTGCTGCCGTTGAACCTGCTGCGCGCGTTCTGGCAGAGCCTGCGCGCGCTGCGCCGGGTGCGGCCCGACGTGGTGCTGGGCATGGGCGGCTACATCACCTTCCCGGCCGGCATGATGGCTTCGCTGCTGGGGCGCCCGCTGGTGCTGCACGAGCAGAATTCCATCGCCGGGCTGGCCAACAAGGTGCTGGCCAGGGTGGCGGATCGCGTGTTGTGCGCCTTCCCCAACGCGCTGCCCGACAGCGAGTGGACCGGCAACCCGGTGCGCGAGGAACTGGCCCGCATGACCGCGCCCGACCAGCGCTACGACAACCGCAGCGGCCCGCTGCGGTTGCTGGTGGTGGGCGGCAGCCTGGGCGCGGCCGCCCTCAACGAGGTCGTGCCCAAGGCGCTGGCGCTGCTGCCGGAAGGCGAGCGGCCGCTGGTGAAGCACCAGGCCGGCGCCAAGCAGATCGATACGCTGCGCGCCAACTACCAGGCTGCCGGCGTGCAGGCGGAAGCCTTGCCCTTTATCGACGACATGGCCGGCGCCTATGCCGAGGCGGATCTGGTGATCTGCCGCGCGGGCGCCATGACCGTGTCCGAGGTGGCGGCGGCGGGGGTGGCGGCACTGTTCGTGCCGTTTCCCCATGCCGTGGACGACCACCAGACCACCAATGCGCAATTCCTGTCGCGACAGGACGCCGCCTTGCTGGTCCAGCAGAACGAACTGACCGCGAGCGGGCTGGCACAGATGCTGGCCTCGTTGTCGCGGACCCGACTCAAAGAGATGGCGCACCAGGCGCGCGGTCTAGCCAAGCCGGAAGCGACCCGGCGCGTGGCCGAGATCTGCAGCCAGATGGCCAGGGACTGAAACAAACGGATTCATGAAGCACATTGTCAAGAATATCCACTTCGTAGGCATCGGCGGCGCCGGCATGAGCGGCATCGCGGAAGTCCTATTGAACCTGGGCTACAAGGTCTCGGGCTCCGACGTGGGCAGCAACGCTGCCACGCGGCGGCTGGCCTCGCTCGGCGCGACCGTGATGCACGGCCACGATGCCGGCAACGTCAACGGCGCCAATGCCGTGGTGGTGTCCACGGCCGTCACCGGCGACAACCCCGAGGTGCTGGCCGCGCGCGCCAAGCGCATCCCGGTGGTGCCGCGCGCGGTCATGCTGGCCGAGTTGATGCGCCTCAAGCAGGGCGTGGCCATCGCCGGCACCCACGGCAAGACCACCACCACTAGCCTGGTGGCCTCGGTGCTGGCCGAAGGCGGGCTCGATCCCACCTTCGTGATCGGCGGCCGGCTCAACTCGGCGGGCGCCAACGCACGCCTGGGCACGGGCGACTTCATCGTGGCCGAGGCCGACGAATCGGACGCGTCGTTCCTCAACCTGTTCCCGGTGATCGAGGTCATCACCAATATCGACGCCGACCACATGGACACCTACGGGCACGATTTCGCCCGGCTCAAGCAGGCGTTCGTGGAGTTCACCCAGCGCCTGCCGTTCTACGGCATCGCCGTGCTGTGCGTGGACGACCCCAATGTGCGCGAGATCATGCCCTTCGTGTCCAAGCCGATCGTGCGCTATGGCTTCGCCGAAGACGCCCAGATCCGTGCGGTCAACGCGCGCGCGGTCGACGGCCAGATGCATTTCACGGTGCTGCGCCAGCTCAACGGCCACGCCGAGCCGCCGCTGGACGTGGTGCTGAACCTGCCCGGCATGCACAACGTGCAGAACGCGCTGGCCGCCATCGCCATCGCCACCGAGCTGGAGGTGGCCGACGCCGCCATCGTCAAGGCGCTGCGCGAATTCCACGGCGTGGGCCGGCGCTTCCAGCGCTACGGCGAGGTTGCCTGCCTCAATGTGCAAGGCGGGCAAGCCAAGGCCGAGGGCACCTTCACGCTGGTCGACGACTACGGTCACCATCCGGTCGAGATGGCCGCGACGCTGGCCGCCGCGCGCGGCGCGTTTCCCGGACGCCGGCTGGTGCTGGCGTTCCAGCCGCATCGTTTCACCCGCACGCGCGATTGCTTCGAGGACTTCGTCAAGGTGCTCGGCACCGTGGACGCGTTGCTGCTGGCCGAGGTCTATGCCGCCGGCGAGACGCCCATCGTGGCCGCCGACGGCCGCGCGCTGACACGCGCCTTGCGCGTGGCGGGCAAGGTTGAACCCGTATTCGTGGAGCAGATCGACGAAATGCCGCAAGCCATCCTGAACGCCGTCCGGCCCGGCGATGTAGTCGTGACGATGGGCGCCGGCACCATCGGCGGCGTGCCGGGGCAACTGGTTTCGCAACAAGTCTCGCAACAAGCGGGAGGCCAGGCATGAGCTTCGTCGCCCATCCCAATATCGATCCGAAATCGCTCGGCAAGGTCGGCGTGCTGCTGGGTGGCCGCTCGGCCGAGCGCGAGATCTCGCTGATGTCCGGCAACGGCGTGCTGGCTGCCCTGCAATCGCGCGGCGTGGATGCGCACGGCTTCGATCCGGGGCTGCAGTCGGTGGCCGAGCTGGCCACGGCGGGCTTCGACCGCGTCTTTATCGCGCTGCACGGCCGCTATGGCGAGGACGGCACCGTCCAGGGCCTGCTGGAGCAACTGGGCGTGCCCTACACCGGCAGCGGCGTGCTGGCTTCCGCAATGGCCATGGACAAGCAGGCCACCAAGCGCCTGTGGATGACGCACGGCCTGCCGACGCCGCGCTTCGCCATGCTGCACGCCGATACCGACTTTGCCGCCGTGGCGGCCGACCTGGGCCTGCCGCTGATCGTCAAGCCGGCGCGCGAAGGCTCGTCCATCGGCCTGACCAAGGTCACCGAGGCAGGCCAGATGCAGGCCGCCTTCGAGAAGGCGGCGGCGCTGGACAACGACGTGATCGCCGAGGAATTCATCGACGGCGCCGAGCTGACCTGCCCCATCGTGGGGGAGGGCGCCACCGCCGAAGCGCTGCCGGTGATCCGCATCGTCGCGCCCGGCGCGAATTATGACTATCAAAATAAGTACTTTACTGACGATACCCAATATCTGTGCCCGTCGGGCCTGCCGGACGACGTCGAAGCCGAAGTCCGGCGCCTGGCGGTGCAATCCTTCCGCGTGCTGGGGTGCCGCGGCTGGGCGCGCGCCGACGTGATGTTGCGCGCCGATGGCAAGCCTTACCTGCTGGAGATGAATACCTCGCCCGGCATGACCGGCCACTCGCTGGTGCCGATGGCGGCGCGCGCGGTGGGCATCAGCTACGAGGATTTCGTGATGCAGGTGACAGCCGCCGCCACGCTGGACCTGCATCCGAGCGACGCCTGGAAACCTGATTGAGCATGAACGCCGATTGAATTGAACCTGACCTGACGGACCGGAACCGCGCCAAGCCATGTGGCACAACACACGCCTGCTCAACCTGATCGCCTCCACGCTCTACGCGCTGGTGGCGCTGATGGCGTTCGCCGCCGGCCTGCTGTGGCTGGCACAGCGGCCGGTGTTCGCCATCACGCATGTGGAGCTGTCGCCGATGGACGGCGGCACGCTGCGCCACGTCAACGCGCCGGGCGTGCGCGCCAACGCGCTGGGCAAGCTCACGGGCAATTTCTTCACGCTCGACCTCAACGAGGCGCGCCAGAGCTTCGAGTCCGTGCCCTGGGTGCGGCGCGCGAGCGTTCGGCGCGAATGGCCCAACGGCCTGGCGGTCGAAGTCGAGGAGCACGAGGCGCTCGGCACCTGGGGCAACGCCGACAGCGGCCGCCTGATCAATACCTACGGCGAGATCTTCGTCGCCAACCCGGCCGAGGCCGAGGAAGACGCGCAGTTGCTCGCGCTGGACGGCCCCACCGACAGCGAGTCCGATGTCGTGGACAAGCTCGAAACCGTGCGCGAATGGTTCAAGCCGCTCAAGGCCGAACCGCTGGCACTCACGCTGTCGGCGCGCTATGCCTGGCGCGCACGGCTGTCCAACGGCATGGTGGTGGAATTCGGGCGCGAACAGAACGATGAAGAGCGCGACGCCATGGCGCAGCGCGTGAAGCGTTTCGTGGTGGCCTGGCCCCAGGTCACGGAGCAGTGGGGCAAGCAGATCGAATACGCGGACCTGCGTTATCCGAACGGATTTGCCATCCGCGCGGCCAACGTGCGGTTCCTGACAGATGCACAGGCCGCGGCGGCCGCCAAGGGCAAGGCTGCCGCGACCAGCGCCAATCCGACAAACAATCCGACGCGACTGAAGAGCAAGAACGCGGAGAAAAACCGATGAGCAAGGAATACAAGGACCTGTTGGTCGGTCTCGATATCGGCACTTCCAAGGTGGCCGCGGTGGTGGCGGAATTGCGCCCCGACGGCAGCTACGAAGTGATCGGGATGGGCCAGTCGGAGTCCAAGGGCCTGAAGAAGGGGGTCGTGGTCAATATCGAGGCCACCGTGCAGTCCATCCAGCGCGCGCTGGAAGAGGCTGAGCTGATGGCCGACTGCAAGATTTCCGAGGTCTTCACCGGCATCGCCGGCAGCCATATCCGCAGCTTCAATTCCAGCGGCATGGTGGCAATCAAGGACAAGGAGGTCACGCAGACCGACGTGGCGCGCGTGATCGAGACCGCCAAGGCGGTCAATATCCCGACCGACCAGCAGATCCTGCACATCCTGACGCAGGAATTCATCATTGACGGCCAGGAAGACGTGCGCGAGCCGATCGGCATGAGCGGCATCCGGCTGGAAGTGAAGGTGCATATCGTCACCGGCGCGGTCAGCGCGGCGCAGAACATCGTCAAGTGCGTGCGCCGCTGCGGGCTGGAAGTGCACGACCTGATCCTGCAGCCGCTGGCCTCGAGCCTGGCGGTGCTGACCGAGGACGAAAAGGAACTGGGCGTGGTGCTGGTCGACATCGGCGGCGGCACCACCGACATTGCCATCTTCAGCGAAGGCGCGATCCGGCATACCGCGGTGATCCCCATCGCCGGCGACCAGATCACAAACGACATCGCCATGGCGCTGCGCACGCCCACGCCCGATGCCGAGGACATCAAGATCCAGTACGGCATCGCCAAGCAGGCCATCGCCGATCCGGAAGACATGATCGAAGTCCCGGGCGTGGGCGACCGCGGCACCCGCACGCTCTCGCGCCAGGCCCTGGCCGCGGTGATCGAGCCGCGCATCGAGGAACTGTACTCGCTGGTGCACCAGGTGGTGCGCGAGTCGGGCTACGAGGAACTGCTGTCGTCGGGGGTGGTGATCACCGGCGGCACCGCGATGATGCCCGGCATGGTGGAACTGGGAGAGGACATCTTCCTCAAACCAGTTCGCGTCGGCGTGCCTGAATATCGCGGAAATTTGCACGAAGTAGTCAAGAGTCCGCGCTATTCGACCGTAATGGGACTACTGCTCGAAGGTCGCGTCCAGCGCATGCGCGGGCGCCGGGTGGCGGTACAGAGCGGCTCGGTCAAGCATGTGTGGGGCCGCATGAAGGAATGGTTCGTCGGCAACTTCTGACGTTGCCGGCGCGCAGGCGCTTTGAAAGATTGGCGGCGCTGTCCACCGGATCGGGGGCAGGCCGTTGAAACAGGCAGTTCTTTTTGATGGTTTCTTGTTCAGTAACCAGGCGTTGCGGCGGGGAGGCTGCAGCGTTTGGCGGCTGATTCTTCTTGGAGGCAGTGATGGACTTTGACATGATCGAAACGGAATTGCAGGACGGCACCATCATCAAGGTGATTGGCGTGGGCGGCGCGGGCGGCAACGCTGTGCAGCACATGATCAGCCGTGGCGTGCAAGGCGTCGAATTCATCTGCATGAACACCGATGCACAGGCGCTCAAGCGCTCCAGTGCCTCGCGCGTGCTGCAGCTCGGCAACACCGGCCTGGGCGCCGGCGCCAAGCCGGAGGTGGGCCGCAACTGCGCCGAGCAGGCGCGCGAGCAGATCGCCGATTCGCTGCGCGGCGCGCACATGGTCTTCATCACTGCCGGGATGGGCGGCGGCACCGGTACCGGCGCTGCCCCGATCGTGGCGCAGGTTGCCAAGGAAATGGGCATCCTGACCGTGGGCGTGGTCAGCAAGCCGTTCGAGTTCGAAGGCGCGCGTCGTGCCAAGGTGGCGGAAGCCGGTTCGAGCGAACTGGAGTCCTGCGTCGACTCGCTGATCGTCGTGCTCAACGAAAAGCTGTTCGAAGTGATGGGCGACGACGCCGAGATGGACAAGTGCTTCCAGTGCGCGGATGACGTGCTGCACAACGCTGTCGCCGGCATCGCCGAGATCATCAATGTGGATGGCCTGGTGAACGTCGACTTCGAAGACGTGAAGACGGTCATGGGCGAGCAGGGCAAGGCCATGATGGGCACGGCGACCGTGTCGGGTGTGGATCGCGCCCGCCTGGCTGCCGAGCAGGCCGTGGCCAGYCCGCTGCTCGAAGGCGTGGACCTGTCCGGCGCGCGCGGCGTGCTGGTCAACATCACTGCCAGCCGCTCGCTCAAGCTGTCGGAAACCAAGGAAGTCATGAACACCATCCGCAGCTATGCCGCGGAAGATGCCACGGTGATCTTCGGTACGGTGTACGACGACTCCATGGGCGATGCGCTGCGCGTGACGGTGGTGGYCACGGGCCTGGGCCGTTCGGCCAAGAAGCAGCAGCCGATGACCCTGCTCAAGACCGGTACCGACAACATGCCGGTGCAGATGATGGGCAATATGACCAACACCGTGAACGCAGGCCACAGCAGCGCGCCGGACTACAGCAACCTGGACACGCCGGCGGTGTGGCGCAGCTCGCGCGAATCGGCGTCCGCCCACGTCGCGGCGCTGCAGGAAAAGGGTGTGGATACCTACGATATCCCCGCCTTCCTGCGCAAGCAGGCGGACTGAGTCGGCACGGCAAGGTGCAGGCCTCCAGGCCGGCTGCCTGCCAGGCCGGGGCCCCGGAACAGCGAAACACGCAAGCGCTCCCTATCCGCCCGTGTTGCGCCCCGTGGTCCCGAACTGAGCGGCAGCCAGCTGGGCCGCACTCGCGCTGAAGCCCTCAGCTCGCATCCCGTCGCCGGGACAGGCGTGCCTCCGGCCGCCTCCCCGGACTGGTCTCCCGCCCCTCCCGGCCGGGATGTGCCGCCGTCCGCGCGGCGATCGCAAGATCGCCGCGCGCATTCCATTTTTCATGCGCAGTGCGGCGCAACGCGCCTGGCGCAGGTTTCATGCGTGCGCCAGGTTTAAGGTTTAAGGTTTAGAGTCGCACTGGAAATTCGCATCGGGCCCGCGCCGCGCTGGCCGCCGCGCGATACGCCTCGCTCCATGCGCCAATGTGCAGCCGCCCGGGCACTGTCGGAAAACACCGACGCTGCAACGGGGGGTACGCTGCCTTGGGTGCGGCAGGCGTGCGCGCTATGATGCTAAACAGGGTTTTTACCGAGACAGGAAGAGACAGCATGATCGAGACTGGAGCGCGTGTGCCCGACGCCACGCTGAACGAATTCTACGAAGCAGAGACCGGCGGTTGCGCGCTTGGCCCCAATGCCTTCTCCGTGGCGGAACTGGCACGCGGGCGCAAGATCGTGGTGTTCGGCCTGCCGGGCGCCTTTACCCCCACCTGCTCTGCCAAGCACGTGCCGGGCTACGTGGCCGAGGCCGAGGCGCTRCGCGCCGCCGGCGTGGACGAGGTTTGGTGCGTCTCCGTCAATGACGCCTTCGTGATGGGCGCCTGGGGCCGCGAGCAGAACACCGGCGATAAGGTACGCATGATGGCTGACGGCAGCGCCGAATGGACGCGCAAGCTGGGCCTGGAGATGGACCTTACCGCGCGCGGCATGGGTGTGCGCTCCAAGCGCTATGCCATGGTGATGGAAGACGGCGTGGTGACCGGCCTGTGGATCGAAGCCCCGGGCGAGTTCAAGGTCAGCAGCGCAGAAGCCGTGCTGGCAGCGTTGCGCGCCTAATACGCGATTGTGTCAAATTGACCCTCGAGAGTGACTTATAGGATGCTTTCGAGGGTGAATTCTTACGCTACTAACAGACCGAAACAAACTGGCGCAGCGCAGCAAACGAAGCAGTGGTAAAATCGCTATATTAGAAAGTGCAATCGATAGATTTTAATAATAGCTGAGAACGTCATGCTCAAACAGCGCACCATCAAATCCCTGGTCAAGACCGTAGGCATYGGYTTGCACTCGGGCCGTAAAGTGACGCTGACGCTGCGCCCCGCCCCGGTAGACGCCGGCATCGTTTTCACCCGCGTGGACCTGCCCGAAGCGGTCGAGATCCCCGCGAGCGCCAGCGCCATCGGCGACACCCGCCTCGCTTCGGTCCTGCAGAAGGACGGCGCGCGGGTCTCCACCGTGGAACACCTGATGTCCGCTTGCGCGGGTCTCGGTATCGACAACCTGTACGTGGACGTCGATGCCGAGGAAATCCCCATCATGGATGGCAGCGCCGCGTCCTTCGTGTTCCTGCTGCAGTCCGCCGAGATCGAGCAGCAGTCCGCGCCCAAGCGCTTCATCCGCGTGAAGAAGGCCGTGGAAGTGCGCGAAGGCGACAAGCTGGCGCGCCTGGAGCCCTTCTTCGGCTTCAAGCTGGCCTTCACCATCGACTTCCGCCACCCGGCGGTGGACAAGACCGGCCAGACCTTCGCCATCGATTTCGCCGATACCAGCTACGTGCGCGAGATCGCCCGTGCCCGCACCTTCGGCTTCGCCCACGAAGTGGAAGCGCTGCGCGAGATGGGCCTGGCGCGTGGCGGCAGCCTGGACAACGCCATCGTGCTCGACGAGCACCGCATGCTGAACAACGAGGAACTGCGCTACGGCGACGAGTTCGTGCGCCACAAGATCCTGGACGCGATCGGCGACCTGTACGTGGTCGGTCATCCGCTGATCGGCGCGTATATCGCCAACAAGTCCGGCCACGGGCTCAACAACCAGTTGCTGCGTGCCCTGCTGGCCGACCAGGAAGCGTACGAAGTGGTGACGTTCGAGCGGGTCGAGGATGCGCCGCCGGCGTTCCTGCCCCAGCTGCAACCGGCCTTCGCATAGGTCGCGAACGCCAAATGGTGCAGCAGTAAAGTAAAGAAAAGCCGGTCGACAGACCGGCTTTTTGTTTTGCCTTCAGGGCTTCGATGTCGGGCCGTGATGCGACAGCAAGGTCTTCAGGGCCTCGCGCAACGGCGAATCGGGCAGCTCGCGGGTGAGCTGGTCCAGGCTGGCCAGCCCGGTTGCCGACATCCTGCCGTTGCGTGGCCGTTCCACCGGCCCGGTGTCCCAGTCGCCCTGGCGGCCCACGTCCGGTTGAACGCGCACACGGATTGCGGTAATCTGCGATCCCCGCTGTTGCAGTCTTCCAAGTAGCGTAGGCACCACCTGCCGCACCCGTGCCGCGGCGGCCCCATGGGCTGCCAGCAACAGCAGTGTTCGCTCCCCCTGGCCTTGTCCGATGCCGCGGGCGTCCTGTTTGACGCCTGCCACGGCAATCCCGTCCTGCAGTCCGCGTGGCAGGAGCGACAGTACCTCGGCTTCCAGCACGGCCAGTTCCCGCGCCGTCTGCATCAAGGCCGAGACCGGGCCGGCCTTGTCCAGCCAGTCGTTCAACGGCTTGGCGGCGGGCGTCTGGAGGGCGTAATGGGTAAACATGCGCATGCGCGCATTCTAGCGTGCCGCCGCCTTCGTGCGGCGCCGGGCCTTGCATGGGAAGGAGCTGCATCATGCAGATCATCGTGCTTCATCCGCGCCTGCCGCGTGTGCGCCACATCAATTTATCGCGCGGTCGCCTGTTCGCCGCCGTGCTGGTGCTGTGCGTGGCGGTCGCGCTGCTGTCCTCCGTGCTGACCTGGTTTGTCGCGCGCGCGGGCCTGGCAGCGTTCGGCACCCCCCAGCGCGCCGCAGGCGACGATGCCTACCTGCGCGCCAACCTCAATGTGCTGGCCGCGCGCGTGGGAGAGATCCAGGCCCGCATGGTGCGCCTCGACGCGCTGGGCGAACGGGTCTCCGGCCTGGCCGGCATAGCCCCCAGGGAATTCAATTTCCAGCAGCCGCCGGGGCGCGGCGGCCCCGCGCCGGCGACCCAGTCGCGTGCGCCGAGCCTGCCGGAGCTGCAGACCGTGCTGGCGCGCCTGTCCGACCAGGCCGAGCAGCACGCCGACTATCTCGATGTGGTGGCGACCACGCTGCTCGATCGCCAGAGCGAGGACCGGCGCGTGCCGCGCGTGATGCCGGTGGCCGCCGGCTATGACGCCTCGGGCTTCGGCTGGCGCTTCGATCCCTTCTCGGGGCGCCGCACCCCGCATGACGGCGTCGACTTCTCGGCGCCTGTCGGCACCCCGGTCGTGGCCGCCGCCGGCGGTGTCGTGGTGGCTGCGGAATGGCACCCGGAGTACGGCAACCTGATCGATATCGATCATGGCAACGGCCTCAAGACCCGTTACGCGCATGCCTCAAGGATGCTGGTGAAGCCCGGCGACCTGGTCAAGCCTGGCCAGCAGATCGCGCTGGTGGGCTCGACCGGGCGCTCCACCGGCGCGCACCTGCACTTCGAGGTGCATGTCGATGGCGTGCCGCAGAACCCCAATCGCTTCCTCTCGGTGGCGAAAGCGGCATCCGCGCAGCTTGCCCTGGCGCCCGCCCCGACCGACCGCACCGCGATTCGCTGAGGCTTTGCGTCGGCCGGCCAGGTCGCCATTGAAGAACTGCCGCCCCGTCCCGATGTCCGAAGGAACTGGATGCGCGGCGCGCATCCGGAGCAGGTGACGCCAGAGGCTGGCATGKGGCTGTCGAATCGGCGATCCTTCGCCATCGAGGCGTCAATTCCCGGCTGCCGCGGGGTGTGGTTTGCACATCGCGCGCGCCGTCCCCTGCTTCCGGCCGCGCCCCGCGCGCGTGATAAACTCGGCGTTTTGCGCCAATCTTCCCATTTCCTCGCGCGGTGCGCCCTGGGCTACCGGCCAAGCCGGCCTTCAGGCCGTCCGGTGCATGGCACGGCGGCGTACCACTGCGTAGGTGAAAGCAATCGATGATCACGGGCCTTCTCAAGAAAGTCTTCGGCAGCCGCAATGAGCGGCTGATCAAACAATATGGCGGGACCGTCGCGCGGATCAATGCGCTGGAACCGAAGTTCGCGCCGCTGTCGGATGACGACCTGCGTGCCATGACCGAGACCTTCCGGCAGCGCCACCTCGCGGGAGAATCGCTCGAGGCGCTGTTGCCCGAGGCGTTCGCGGTGTGCCGCGAGGCCAGCAAGCGGGTCATGAAGATGCGCCACTTCGACGTTCAGCTGATCGGTGCAATGGTCCTGAACGACAACAAGATCGCCGAAATGCGCACCGGCGAAGGCAAGACCCTGACCGCCACGCTGGCGGTGTACCTGAACGCCCTCAGCGGCAAGGGCGTCCACGTGGTCACGGTCAACGACTACCTGGCCCAGCGCGACGCCGAGTGGATGGCGCGCCTGTACAACTTCCTGGGCCTGTCGGTCGGCGTGAACCTGTCGCAGATGCCGCATGACCAGAAGGCGGCTGCCTATGCCGCCGACATCACCTATGGCACCAACAACGAGTTCGGCTTCGACTACCTGCGCGACAACATGGTCTACGATCCGGGCCAGCGGGTGCAGCGTCCGCTGAACTACGCGATCGTCGACGAAGTTGACTCGATCCTGATCGATGAGGCGCGCACCCCGCTGATCATCTCGGGCCAGGCGGAGAACCACACCGACCTGTACCAGCGCATGAATGGCGTGCCCAAGCTGCTCGAGCGCCAGATCGGCGAGGAAAAGGCCGACGGCACCGGCGTCGAGAAGCCCGGCGACTACTTCGTCGACGAGAAGGGCCACCAGGTCTACCTGACCGAGGCCGGCCATGAGAAGGCCGAGGAAATCCTGGCGCAACAGGGCCTGATCGGCGAGGGCGAATCGCTCTACGCGCCGCAGAACATCACCCTGATGCACCACCTCTATGCCGCCCTGCGCGCACAGAGCCTGTTCCACCGCGACCAGCACTACGTGGTGCAGAACGACGAAGTCGTGATCGTCGACGAATTCACCGGCCGCCTGATGACGGGCCGCCGCTGGTCCGACGGCCTGCACCAGGCCGTGGAAGCCAAGGAAGGCGTGACCATCCAGCAGGAAAACCAGACGCTGGCCACGATCACCTTCCAGAACTACTTCCGCATGTACGAGAAGCTGTCCGGCATGACCGGCACGGCCGATACCGAAGCCTACGAGTTCCAGGAAATCTACGGCCTCGAAGTGGTGGTGATCCCGACCAACCGGGCCGCCCAGCGCAAGGACTTCCAGGACCAGATCTACAAGACCTCGAACGAGCGCTACGACGCCGTGGTGCGCGATATCCGCGACTGCTTCGACCGTGGCCAGCCGGTGCTGGTGGGCACGACCTCGATCGAGACTTCGGAATACCTCTCGGGCCTGCTGAACAAGGCGCAGCTGCCGCACCAGGTGCTCAACGCCAAGCAGCACGAGCGCGAAGCCGAGATCGTGGCCCAGGCCGGCCGGCCCAAGATGATCACCATCGCCACCAATATGGCGGGTCGCGGCACCGACATCGTGCTGGGCGGCAACGTGGAAAAGCAGGCCGGCTTCATCGAAGCCGACGACAGCCTGTCCGAGGCCGACAAGGCCGCGCGCGTCGCCCATCTCAAGGACGAATGGCAGTCGCTGCACGACCAGGTCAAGGCCGCGGGCGGCCTGCATATCGTCGGCACCGAGCGCCATGAGTCGCGCCGTATCGACAACCAGCTGCGCGGCCGTGCCGGCCGCCAGGGCGACCCGGGCTCGTCGCGCTTCTACCTGTCGCTGGACGACCAGCTGCTGCGCATCTTCGCCGGCGATCGCGTGCGCGCGATCATGGAGCGCCTGAAGATGCCCGAAGGCGAGCCGATCGAAGCCGGTATCGTCACGCGCTCGATCGAATCCGCCCAGCGCAAGGTCGAAGGCCGCAACTTCGACATCCGCAAGCARCTGCTGCARTACGACGACGTSGCCAACGACCAGCGCAAGGARATCTACAAGCTGCGCAACGAGGTGCTCGAGTCGCAGGACGTCGGCGAGATGATCAAGAACCTGCGCGAGAGCGTGCTGGTCGAGATGTTCCGCGACCACGTGCCGGCGGATTCGATGGAAGAGCAGTGGGACATCGCCGGCCTGGAGGCCAAGCTGCGCGACGAATGGTCGCTCGACGTGCCGCTGGCCGCCACCATCGAGGCGGCGCAGAGCATCGAGGACGAGGAACTGCTGAACCAGATCGTGCGTGCCGCCGACGAACGCTATGAAGGCAAGGTCGGCCAGGTCGGCCGCGAATCCTTCGCGGGCTTCGAGCGCTCGGTCATGCTGCAGAGCATCGACACGCACTGGCGCGAGCACCTGGCCGCGCTGGATCACCTGCGCCAGGGCATCCATCTGCGCGGCTACGCGCAGAAGGATCCCAAGCAGGAATACAAGCGCGAGTCGTTCGAACTGTTCGCGCGCCTGCTGGACGTGATCAAGGTCGAAGTCACGCGCGTGATCTTCAACGTGCAGATCCAGTCGCCGGAAGAACTCGAGCAGGCCTCCGAGCAGATCGAGGAAGGCCTCCAGCACCTTGGCAACGTGCAGTACAAGCACGAGGAGTTCGACGAGGTCAGCCAGGCCGCGGAGCCCACCAGCGCGCCAGAGCGTGCCGGCATTGCCTACGCGGCCGCCGCCGAGGCGGCCGGCATGGCCAAGGTGGGGCGCAACGATCCGTGCCCCTGTGGCTCAGGCAAGAAGTTCAAGCAGTGCCACGGCAAGCTCAGCTGAGCCGCGCACGGTGAAGTCAGCAAACATGCCCGCGCAAGCGGGCATGTTCGTCAGGGGAGGGGCAAACGGCATGCCATGCGGCATGCACCGCGCCGCCGCCTGACACCAGAAACCAGCAACGACGAACGCATCGAGGAACGCAAATGGCCGTCAACCTGCCCCTGCCGCTGGCAGAGAACCTGAAACCTGTCGCCGGCGTCGAGCTCGGCTGGGCCGAAGCGGGCGTCCGCAAGGCCAACCGCAAGGACGTGCTGGTGGTGCGCGTGGCCGAGGGCAGCACCGTGGCCGGCGTGTTCACCCGCAACCGTTTCTGCGCCGCGCCGGTTCAGGTCTGCCGCGAGCACCTGGCCGCGGGCAAGGGCATCCGCGCGCTGGTGGTCAACACCGGCAACGCCAATGCCRGCACCGGCGAGCCCGGCCTGGCCGCGGCCCGCGCGACCTGCGATGCACTCGCCGCGCAACTCGGCATCGCCGCCGACCAGGTCCTGCCGTTCTCGACCGGCGTGATCCTGGAACCGCTGCCGGTGGACCGTATCGTCGCCGCGCTGCCCGCCGCCATCGCCGGCGCGAAGCCGGACAACTGGCTGGCCGCGGCCGAGTCGATCATGACCACCGACACCCAGCCCAAGGCTGCCTCGCGCACCGTGCAGATCGGCGGCAAGACCGTCACGCTGTCGGGCATCAGCAAGGGCGCCGGCATGATCCGCCCGAACATGGCGACCATGCTCGGCTTCGTCGCCACCGATGCCACGGTCGCGCAGCCCGTGGTGCAGGCGCTCGTGTCCTACGCGGCTGACCACTCGTTCAACAGCATCACCATCGACGGCGACACTTCGACCAACGACTCCTTCTTGCTGATCGCCAGCGGCAAGGCCGGCGCGCCGGCCATCGAGCGTGCCGAGGGCGCCGATTTCGAGGCGCTGCGCGCCGCGCTGACCGAGCTGGCGCAGGAACTGGCGCAGATGATCGTGCGCGATGGCGAAGGCGCCACCAAGCTGATGACCATCYGCGTGGAAGGCGGCAAGGACGTGGCCGAATGCCGGCAGATCGCCTATGCGGTGGCGCATTCGCCGCTGGTCAAGACCGCCTTCTACGCCTCGGACCCCAATCTCGGCCGCATCCTGGCCGCGGTGGGCTATGCTGGCGTGGACGATCTCGAAGTCGAGCGTGTCAACCTGTGGCTGGACGATGTCCTGGTGGCGCGCGACGGCGGGCGCAATCCCGACTATCGTGAAGAAGACGGCCAGCGCGTGATGAAGCAGGCCGAGATCACCGTGCGCATCGCGCTCGGCCGCGGCGCTGCCGCCGCCACGGTGTGGACCTGCGACCTGTCGCACGACTACGTTTCGATCAACGCGGACTATCGTTCGTAAGCCATGCCGCGCGGCGGCTCCCGCGCAGGGAGCCGCCTGGTCCTGCATCCCCGTATTTCCGCCTTCCTGCCCAGCTGCCATGTCCGACCTCGCCTCCCGCCTCGACAGTTTTCTCGCACGCCTTGAACAATGGTTGCCGCCCCAGCTGACCGATTCGGACTGGGAGCAGGCCGTCGCGTTTCGCTGGCGCAAGCGGCAAAGCCTGTTCGGCAACATCGGCTACCTGCAGGCGATCCGCCAGCTGCCGCCGATCCATCTCGACGACCTCAAGAACATCGAGCGCCAGAAGGACGCCATCGTCGCCAACACGCGCCAGTTCGTGCAGTGCCTGCCGGCCAACAATGTGTTGCTGACCGGTGCGCGCGGCACCGGCAAGTCGTCGCTGATCAAGGCCTGCCTCAACGCCTTCGTCAAGGACGGGCTGCGCCTGGTGGAAGTGGACAAGGATGACCTGGGCGACCTCGGCGATATCGTCGAGCAGCTGTCCGGCCGGCCCGAGCGCTTCGCCATCTTCTGCGACGACCTTTCCTTCGAGGAGGGCGAGTCGGGCTACAAGTCGCTGAAGTCGGCGCTCGACGGCTCGGTGGCGGCGCAGTCGGACAATGTGCTGATCTACGCCACCTCCAACCGCCGCCACCTGCTGCCCGAGTACATGAAGGACAACGAGACCTACCGCCACACCGACGACGGCGAGATCCATCCCGGCGAAGTGGTGGAAGAAAAGATCTCGCTGTCCGAGCGCTTCGGCCTGTGGCTGTCGTTCTACCCGCCCAAGCAGGACGAATACCTGGCCATCGTGGGCCATTGGCTCGGCCACTTCGGCTGCAGCGCCGAGGACGTTGCCGCGGCGCGCGGCGATGCGCTGGTATGGGCGCTGGAACGCGGCTCGCGCTCCGGCCGCGTGGCCTGGCAGTTCGCGCGCGACTGGGGCGGCAAGCATGGCAAGCCGTTCGTCGCCTCGCCGGAAGGCCAGGCATGAGCGAGACCGCGCAGGATGGCGCCGCGGCAGGCGCGGCACGGAAGGTGACCGAGGTAGCTGTCGGCGTGATGGTGCAGCCTGGCGGCCGCTTCCTGCTGGCGCAGCGCCCGGCCGGCAAGCCCTACGAAGGCTACTGGGAGTTTCCTGGTGGCAAGCTCGAGCCGGGCGAATCGGTGGAAGAAGCGCTGGCGCGCGAGTTGCACGAGGAACTCGGCATCGAGGTCTCGCAATGCGTGCGCTGGCATGTGCTCGAGCACGACTACCCGCACGCCTATGTGCGCCTGCATTTCTGCAAGGTCACGGCGTGGTCGGGCGAACTGGTAGGACGGGAGGGGCAGGCTTTTTCGTGGCAGTCGGCGCCGGTGGCCGTCGGGCCCTTGCTGCCGGCCACGGTGCCGGTGGTGGACTGGCTGGCCGAGGAAGGCAAGCGCTAGACATCAGGGCGGAGCCGCGGCTTGCGGCCCTCTTTGCCCTAGTCTTCGTCTTCTTCCTGTCCCGGGGCGGGATTCTCGCCGGGCTTGCCGCCGATCACGTACTTCTCCGAAGCCCACGCGCCCAGGTCGATCTGCTTGCAGCGCTCAGAGCAGAACGGACGGAATTTGTTCTCGGGTACCCAGGCCACGTCCTTGGCGCAGGTGGGGCATTTGACTGTTGCCATTGCTTCAGAAATTGCAGAGTTTGAGCAGGAAGGGAATGTCGGCATCGACCGAGCGCGGGCGCAGGTCGCCGTCCTGCTGCGTGAAACGGACCCACAGCATGTACTTGTTGGCGCTCATCTCCGGGATGAAGGCCAGCAGTGAGTCGTCCAGCAGCACCTGCATCAGCTGGTAGCTGCGGCCGGACAGCATCTGCTGGTAGCTGCCGCCGGTGGCGATCACCTTGCCGCTCTGGCCAGACTCGCGCAGCAGCCGCAGCACGGTGTTGGYGCCCATGCGCAGCGGCACCAGCGGACGCGCCCACTTGAGGATGTCCGAGCGGCGGTCGTCGGCGGGGCGGTGCTGCCAGGCGTAGTAGGCCGGCAGGTCGAATTCGCAGGTGCCGCCGGGGATGATGGCGCGGCTGCGGATGCTGGTCAGCCACTCGTTGTCGGTCAGCAGCTGGCCGGCCTTGCCCACCAGCTGGTTGAGCTGCGACATGGCCTGCTCAATCTCGCCGATGATCGCGTCCAGCGCGCCCTGGTCGATCTGCGGGTTGGCGCGCAACGCGGCCAGTGCCTGGCGCTGGCGCTCCAGTTCCTTGAGCAGGTCGGTCTTCAGGTCCGCGCGGCCGGCCACGTCGATGATCTCGAACAGTGTCGTCAGCGCCACGTGATGCTGCAGGGCGTGATCCTGGCCGAGGAAATAATCCAGGCGATCGAACAGGTCTTCCAGGCGCAGGAGGGTCCTGATGCGTTCGTTGAAAGGATATTCGTACAGAATCAAGTGATATGTCCGGGCAGCAGGGGCAGATTGGCAGGGAGTCGAAAGGACCGATCGGGGCGGACCCGCGATCCGGCCAGTATGCGGCCATTTCCCGCGTGTATCCAGCGCATTCTATGCGAGTCCGTGTATGGCGACAACGAAACGGCCGACTAAAGGTGCATCGCGCGCCACCGGGTATGGCCGGTGCTCAGCCGGGGGCGAGGCTGCGGTAGAGCCGGTCGAGCCGTTCCACTTGCGGGGCGAGGGCGTCGGCCGGGCCATCGTTGTCGACCACGTCGTCGGCACGGGCCAGGCGCTCGCCGCGTCGGGCCTGCCTGGCCATGATCGCCTCGACCTGTTCGCGCGTGAAGCCGTTGCGCGCCATCACGCGGGCCACCTGCGTGGCTTCGCTGCAGTCGACCACCAGCACACGGTCCACGCGCGCCGCCCATGAGCCAGACTCGACCAGCAACGGCACCACGTAGATGAGATAGGGATGCAGTGCCGCCGCACGGATGCTGGCGGCGCGGCTTTCGGTCAGCTGGCGGATCAGCGGATGGGTGATGCCTTCGAGCCGCGCCTTGGCGGCCGGGTCGGCAAACACCAGTTCGCGCATGGCGTTGCGGTCCATTGCGCCGTCCGCGCGCAGGCAGCCGGGGCCGAAGGCTTCGCGCAGCGCGGGAATGGCCAGGCCGCCCGGCGCGGTGATCTCGTGCGCGAGCAGGTCGGTGTCGATCAGGGCGGCGCCGCGCGCGGCGAACAGGTCCGCCACGCGGGTCTTGCCGGAGCCGATGCCTCCGGTCAGTCCGATTTGCAGCATGTCTATCTCGAGGCTTGCGTGGGTTGGCGGCGTGCCGGTCAGCCTGCGATGCCCAGCGGCAGCACATTGGCGCCGAAGAACAGCACCAGCATGCCGGCGCCGGCGATATAGGGGCCGAAGGCGAAATGCGTATCGCGATCCTGCCGGCGCAGCGCGATATTGGCAAGGGCGAATACCAGTCCCACCACTGACGACAGTAGTACCAGCGCCGGCAGCGCCTGCCAGCCGAACCAGCCGCCCAGCGCCGCCATCAGCTTGAAGTCGCCGTATCCCATGCCTTCCTTGCCGCGCAGCAGCTTGAACACCCAGTAGACCGTCCATAGCAGCAGGTAGCCCGCGGCCGCACCGATCACGGCATCGGCCAGCGGCGCGAACAGGCCACCCAGGTTCAGCAGCAGGCCCAGCCACAGCAGCGGCAGGGTGATCTGGTCCGGCAGCAACTGGGTGTCGGCGTCGATCAGGGTGAGGGCGATCAGGGCCCAGATCAGGGCGATGGCCGCCAGCGCCTGCCAGGTCGGCCCGAAGTGGGCGGCGGCCAGCGCGGTGAGCAGCGCGGTGCCGGCCTCGACCAGCGGATAGCGCTTGCCGATGGGCGCGCCGCAGGCCGAGCAGCGCCCGCGCAGCACCAGGTAGCTCAGCACCGGGATGTTCTCCAGCGCGCCGATCGCGTGGCCGCAATGCGGGCAGGCCGAGCGCGGCACCATCAGGTTATAGGTGTCGGGGTGGGGCAGCGGATCATCGCGCAGCGAGGCGATGTAGTTGGCCTCGTCGTACTCCATCATGCGCGGCAGGCGGTGCACCACCACATTGAGGAAGCTGCCGACCATCAGGCCGAGCAGCGCGGCGCCGGCAAGCAGGAACCCGGGCGGCAGCACCGCCAGCGTTTCGATGGCGTGCGCGGGCGCCGCCAGCGAGGAGATCGCGCCAGCGGCGCCGTCCGTCGAAAACAGCCACTGCATGCCTTAGACCACCTGTCCCAGTTTGAAGATCGGAAGATACATCGCCACCACCATGCCGCCGATCAGCACGCCCAGCACCACGATGATGAGCGGCTCGATCAGGCTGGAGATGGCGGCCACGGCGTCGTCCACCTCGCGCTCGTAGAACTCGGCCACCTTCAGCAGCATATTGTCCAGCGCGCCGGATTCCTCGCCGATCTGCGTCATCTGCAGGACCATGTTGTCGAACACATGGGTGGCCTGCATGGCGTTGGTCAGGCTGGTGCCGATGCGCACCGACTGCTCGATCTCCTTGGTGGCGTCGTAGTAGACCCAGTTGCCGGCGGCACCGGCCACGGATTCCATCGACTCCACCAGCGGCGTGCCGGCGGCGAACATGGTGGCCAGCGTGCGCGTCCAGCGCGCGATCACGGCCTTGCGGAACAGCGAGCCGAAGATCGGCAGCCTGAGCAGCATGCGGTCGCTGGCGCGCTGCACCTTCTCCGAGCGTTTCAGGCTGCGCACATAGAGCCCGATGCCGAAGATCGGCACGCCGATCACGATGTACCAGTTGTCGACGAAGAAGTCCGACATGGCGATCACGGCCAGGGTCGGCGCGGGCAGGTTGGCGCCGAAGCTCGAGAACACGCCCTTGAACGCCGGGATCACGAAGATCATCAGGATCACCGTCACGGCGAAGGCCACCGTCAGCACCGCGATCGGGTAGATCATGGCCGACTTGATCTGGCTTTTCAGCGCGATGGTCTTTTCCATATAGAGCGACAGGCGCTCCAGCAGGGCGTCGAGGATACCGCCCTGTTCGCCGGCATCGATCAGGTTGCAGTAGAGCGTGTCGAAATAGCGCGGGTGGCGGCGGAAGGCCTGCGCCATGCTGCTGCCGGATTCGATGTCGAAGCGGATCTCGGACAGCAGCTGGGTGAAGTTGGGGTTGGCGTGGCCGCGCGCGATGATGTCGATCGACTGCAGCAGCGGGATGCCGGCCTTGAGCATGGTCGAGAGCTGGCGCGTGAAGTACGCGATGTCCTTCTCGGTGATCTTGCGCCCGCGCGCGGCGCGCCGCTTCTTGAGCTTGACGACGGTGAGGCCCTGCTTGCGCAGCGTGGCGTTGACCTCGGCCTGGCTCTCGGCACGCAGCTCGCCCGAGAAGGCCTTGCCCTTGCGGTCCTTGCCTTCCCACTCGAAGATGTACTGCGTGGGCGCTTTACGCCCCGATTTCCCCTTGGGCGCAGCCGCCTTGCGAGCGGCGGCGGCTGGTGCGCGTGTCGCCATGATTGACCCCTAATGACATTCTTTGTTGTTTTACATATTGGTTGTGGCCAGCACTTCTTCCAGCGAGGTGACACCCAGTTTCACCTTCGCCAGGCCGGCTTCGCGCAACGATAGCACGCCATCGCGACGCGCCTGTTCGGCGATCTGCAACGCCGAGCCGTGCGCCAGGATGATCTGTTGCATGGCCTCGGTGATGGGCATTACCTGGTAGATGCCGCAGCGGCCCTTGTAGCCGCTGCCGTTGCAACGCTCGCACCCGACCGGGTGGTAAGGCTGCCAGCTACCGTCGAGATCCTGTTCCCGGAAGCCTGCATCGATCAGCACCTCGGGCGCCAGATCGCCGGGCCGCTTGCAGGTGCACAGGCGGCGCGCCAGCCGCTGCGCCGTGATCATGAGCACGCTCGAGGCGATGTTGAATGGCGCCACGCCCATGTTCATCAGGCGCGTGAGCGTGGTCGGCGCATCGTTGGTGTGCAAGGTGGAGAACACCAGGTGACCGGTCTGCGCGGCCTTGATCGAAATGTCGGCGGTTTCCAGGTCGCGGATTTCGCCGACCATGATGATGTCGGGATCCTGCCGCAGGAACGAGCGCAGCGCGGCGGCGAAGGTCAGGCCCGCCTTGTCGTTCACGTTGACCTGGTTGATGCCGGGCAACTGGATTTCCGCCGGATCCTCCGCCGTGGAAATATTGATGTCGTCCTGGTTGAGGCGGTTCAGGAAGGTGTACAGCGACACCGTCTTGCCGCTGCCGGTGGGGCCGGTTACCAGCACCATSCCGTASGGMCGCTTGAKSACYTCCAGCAGCAKCGCCTTCTGCGCSGGCTCGTAGCCGAGCTGGTCGATGTCSAGCTTGTCGGASGACGAYTCCAGRATCCGSATCACGATCTTCTCGCCGAACAGSGTSGGCAGCGTGGAGACGCGGAAGTCGATCGCCTTCTCCACGACTTCCTTCGCTTCCTTGCTGTCCTTGTCGGCGTTCTTGTCCTTGGGCAGCGCGATCAGCAGCTTCATGCGGCCGTCCTGCGGCACGCGCTTCTCGGAGATGTCCAGGCGCGACAGCACCTTGATGCGGGTGGCGATCTTGTCGCGGATGTCGAGCGGCGGGCGTGCCACTTCCTGCAGCACCCCGTCGACGCGAAAGCGGATCCGGTAGAAGGTCTCGAATGGCTCGAAGTGCAGGTCGGAGGCGCCGCGGTGGAAGGCTTCGGTCAGCAGCTTATGGAGGAAGCGCACCACCGGCGCGTCGTCGATATCGCCTGCGGTCTTGTTGCGCAGCGCGGCGGCGGAAGCGACCGGGTCGTACTCGATCCTCTTCTGCTCAGCCTGCACCGGCGTGAGCGACTTGAGCGTGCCGCCGCTGTCGTCGCTGGCCGAGCGCACATATTGCATGAGCTTGTCGTGCTCGACCACGACCGCATCCACCGGCAGGTTGTACTTCTGCTTGATGGCGTCGAGTCCGGCCTGGTTGCCCGGGTCGGACAGCGCCAGCAACAGCCGGTTCTCGCGCCGGCCCAGCGGCAGCAGCCGGTGCGCGTGGAACTCGCGGTTGCCCGCCAGCGTCGGCGGCACCTTGTTGAGGTTGTACTGATTCAGATCGATCAGCGGCAGCTGATATTTATCAGCCGCGAAGATCGCCACATCATGTGCAGTCATGGTGCCGCTGGCGATGATCTCGTCGATCAGCTGCGACTTTTTTTCTCGTGCCGACTGTTCAAGCTGGGCGAGCAGGGCCGGCGCGATGCGCCGGCTCTGTGCAAGAGCTAGACCAAGTGTCATGGCAAAAAACTAACGGCCGGCAAGCGACCGAAGGACCCCGAATCGGGGCAGTTTGCCGGCGGGGTCACTTTTTGTAAAGGCGAGGCGGGACCGGCGTTGGCGTTTGCGCGACACGGGCGCAACCCTACTTGCGCGGGGGGAGGGCAGGCTGGCCGGGAAATCGATGGCGCCGAATAAAGGCGCGCCAGACGGGGGCCAGACGAAAAAAAGCCGCACATTGCTGTGCGGCTTTTTCTCTTACGGTCTTGTCGACCGTGAAACTGGTCGGGGTGAGAGGATTCGAACCTCCTCATTCCCTTGCAAATCAAGGACTTAGCCTTGATGTGGTGTTACAGTTGGAACACTTTAGTGTAACATCGCAAGTCGGTCTTGCAAAGGGCCTGACGCGCAGCCCCCGACTGGCATTCCCACTACTACTTTACCAAGCATGGCAAAGTCTCAAAAACCTGATGTGATCGAGCGTCTCTACGATACGCTGTTGGATAAATCGACCGGAAACCTTTCGCGAACGGTCGTCACCAATGGGGACATTATTGAGGCCATCGCGTGGTGCAAAACCAACAAGGAGTCGACGCTGTCGGTAAAAAACCCCGCGAATTTCCTGAAGGACATTATTCGCGGGAAAAACGCATCAAACATGTGGCCGGATCGCTTGAAG
>NZ_JBFTND010000099.1:0-26238 GCF_056397305.1 Cupriavidus sp. 05N40 | reverse complement strand
GCGCCGCGGCTGTGCCGTGCTGGAGGTCTGGGATACCGGCGTGGGCATTCCCATCACGCAGCGCCGCGCGATCTTCAGGGAATTCCACCAGCTCGGCAACCCGGAGCGCGACCAGCGCAAGGGGCTGGGGCTGGGCCTGGCGATCGTGGAAGGCCTGGCGCGCACCATCTCGACCCGCGTGCTGCTGAACTCCCGCCCGGGCCGCGGCTCGGTGTTCCGCTTTGCGCTGCCGCTCACGTCCCAGGCCGCGCAGCCAGCCGATGCCTCCGCGGGCACGCCGGGCACCATGCCGAGCCGGCCCAGCCTGCATGGGCTGCGCGTGCTGGTGCTCGACGATGATCCGGAGATCCGCACCGCGATGACCGCGCTGCTGCAGAGCTGGCAATCGGTCTGCGTGGCGGTGGAATCCGAGAGCGAGGCGCTGGCCGCGCTGGCGGATTTCACGCCGGACCTGCTGCTGGCAGACTACCGCCTGCGCGGCGAGCGCACCGGGCAGGAGGCCATGGAAGCCATCCGCGAGCGCCTCGGGCGCGCCATCCCGACCGTGATCATCACCGGCGACACCGCGCCGGACCGGCTGCGCAACGTGCATGCCGGCGGCGCCGCGCTGCTGCACAAGCCGGTGGTGGCGCAGCACCTGCATACCGCCATGACAGCGCTGTTGAGCGAGTCCGGYTGGCGTCCGGAGATTCCCCGCGCGGCCGGGATGCGGATGCACGGCTGAGCGGCGCGGCCCTGCGCCGCGGCCGACCCCATCGTCGGCCCCCCATTCATGCGATTTTCGTATTAATCAATCCGTCCTATTAATTGGACTTAGGGCCGACGCCCGCCCACACTGCATTGCGTGACAGCAGGCACGGGCGCCCGGCAAGCCGTATCRCTGCGCCCAAGTGCCGCCAGGTTCCACCGACCCACGCGAGGAGCAGCCATGAGCACGCAGCACGAACTGCCAAGACACGACTTGCTGATCGACGGCAAGCGTCTGCCGCCGGGCAGCGGCGAGTATTCCACCGACCTCAACCCGGCCACGGAAGCCCCGATCGCGCTGGTGGCGCAGGGCAGCGCCGCCGACGTCGACCTCGCCGTGGCCGCCGCGCGCGCCGCGCTGAAGGTCTGGAACGGCCTGCGCGCGGCCGAGCGTGGGCGCATCCTGTACCGCTTCGCGGACTTGCTCGAGCGGCACCAGGAAGAACTCATCGCGCTGGAAAGCCTGGACGCCGGCAAGCCCCTGGCTGCCGTGCGCCGCCAGGACATGCCCGCGGTCATCGATACCGTGCGCTACTACGCCGGCTGGGCCGACAAGATCAATGGCCAGGTGGTACCGACGCGCCCCGGCGCGCTGACCTACACCGTGCGCGAGCCGGTCGGCGTGGTGGCGGCCATCGTGCCCTGGAATTTCCCGCTGATGATCGGCATGTGGAAGATCGCCCCGGCGCTGGCCTGCGGCTGCACGCTGATCGTCAAGCCCGCCGAGATCACGCCGCTGACCGCGCTGCGCGTGGGTGAACTGGCGCTCGAAGCCGGCCTGCCGCCCGGCGTGCTGAATATCGTGCCCGGCAAGGGCAGCGTGGTGGGCAATGCGCTGGTGGCGCATCCGGGCATCGACAAGGTGACCTTCACCGGCTCGCCCGGCGTCGGGCGCGGCATCATGCAGGGCGCTGCCGCCAACTTCAAGCGCGTCACGCTGGAACTGGGCGGCAAGTCCGCCAACCTGATCTTCGCCGACGCCAATGTGGACGCCGCGGTGCGCGCCGCCGCCTCCGGCATCTTCTTCAACGCCGGCCAGGTCTGCTCGGCGGGCTCGCGCATCCTGGCCCAGCGCGAGATCTACGACGAAGTGGTGGAGAAGCTCGCCGCGCGCGCCGGCTCGATCCGCGTGGGCGACCCGGCCGCGCCCGACACCGCCATGGGCCCGGTGGTTTCCGCCGCGCAGATGAAGACCGTGCTCGACTACGTGGAGATCGGCAAGCGCGAGGGCGCCACCGCCGTCACCGGCGGCGCGCGGCTGGGCGACAAGGGCTACTTCGTGGCGCCTACCGTGTTCGCCAATGTCGAGCATGAGATGCGCATCTCGCAGGAAGAGATCTTCGGCCCGGTGGCCAGCGTGATCCGCTTCGAAGACGAAGCCGACGCCGTGCGCATCGCCAACGGCACCGCCTTCAGCCTTGCCGCGGGGGTATGGAGCGCGGACATCGGCCGCGTCCACCAGGTGGCCGCCGAACTGCGCGCCGGCACGGTGTGGATCAACACCTATGGCCATACCGACGTGCGCCTGCCCTGGGGCGGCGCCGGCGATTCGGGGCTGGGGCGCGAGCACGGCGACGCGGCCATCGACAATTTCACCGAACCCAAGGCGATCTGGCTGGCGCTGCGCTAATAGCGCGGCGCCCCGGGAAGGCTCCGGCGGCGTTAAGATGGCGGGCGCGCCGCCCGGCGCACCCGCTACCAATGCCCCCCCCAATGCCAGACCGACGCCAATTCCTGCGCTCGGCGGCCGGTACCCTTGCCGGCGCCAGCGCGCTGTCCCTGCTGCCCCCCGCCATCCGCCGCGCCCTCGCCATCCCGGCCAGCAGCCCCACCGGCACGCTGCAGGACGTGGAGCACATCGTGGTGCTGATGCAGGAGAACCGCGCGTTCGACCACTATTTCGGCGCGATGCAAGGCGTGCGCGGCTTCGCCGACCGCTTCCCGGTGCCGGTGGCCAACGGCAAGACCGTCTGGTACCAGCGCGACGAGACCGACCCCGCCGCGCCCGCCACGCTGGCCCCGTTCCACCTGGACACTGAGCAGGTGTTCGAGCTGATGCGCGTCGCCGGCACGCCGCATACCTGGTCCAACACGCAGGACGCCTGGGGCGAAGGCCGCATGCAGCAGTGGCCCACGTTCAAGAAGCGGCACGCGATGGGCTACTTCAGCGACGCCGACCTGCCCTTCCAGTACGCGCTGGCCAATGCCTTTACGGTGGCCGACGCCTACCACGCGTCCTTCCTCGGCGGCACCAACACCAACCGCTGCTTCCTGTGGAGCGGCACCAACGGCCCGGACGGCAAGGGCCACGGCCCCGCCATCGACAATACCTACAACAAGCTCGGCGGCGGCAAGCCCGACGGCGGCTATGCCTGGACCACCTATCCCGAGCGGCTGGAAGCCGCCGGCATCAGCTGGCGGATCTACCAGGACATGGCCGACAACTATTCGCTCAACGCCAACGCAGGGTTCCGGGCCTACCGCGACGCCTACCACGGCCTGCCAGGCGCGCAACCGGCGCTCAGGGACAAGGCGCTCGGCACGCGCAGCCTGGACCAGTTGCGCCAGGATGTGCTGGACGGCAAGTTGCCGCAGGTCACATGGATCTGTCCCACGCGGGCGGGCTCCGAACACCCTTCCCCATCCAGCCCGGCGCAGGGCGCGGCCTATGTCTCGGCCGTGCTGGATGCGCTCACGGCCGACCCCGCGGTGTGGAGCAAGACCGTGCTGCTGCTGATGTACGACGAGAACGACGGCTTCTTCGACCATATGCCGCCGCCGGCCGTGCCGTCCTGCCTGGCCTGGGACGCCGATCCCGCCAAGGCCGCCTATGCCGGCGCCTCCACGGCCGATACCGGCGGCGAGTACCACCACCTCGTCACGGGCGTGGCGGCGGACGACTTCCCGCGCCTGCGGCACCGCCCCTATGGACTGAGCATGCGCGTGCCGATGATCGCCATCTCGCCGTGGAGCAAGGGCGGCTGGGTCAACTCCGAGGTGTTCGACCACACCTCGGTGATCCGCTTTATCGAGGCCCGCTTCGGCGTGCGCGAGCCGAACATCTCGCCTTGGCGGCGAGCGGTCTGCGGGGACCTGACCTCGCTGTTCGATTTCGCCAGGCCGAACCACGCGCAAGCGCTGCCCGCGCTGCCCGCCACCGCCGCGCTGGCCGCGCGCGCGCGGGCGCTGCCGGGCACGCGTACCCCGGCGATTCCGCTGCTGCCCGAACTGCCCGCGCAGGCAAGCGGCACGCGCCCCTCGCGCGCGCTGCCCTACGAGTTGCTCGCCCAGGCCGCGGCAGATCCTGCCGGCGCCTCGCTGCGGATCGATTTCATCAACACGGGGCATGCGGGCGCGGTGTTCCACGTCTACGACCGCCTGCACCTGGAACGCGTGCCGCGCCGCTATACGGTGGAAGCCGGCAAGCGGCTGGCGGGCACCTGGGACACGGGCGCCGACGCAGGGCGCTACGACCTCTGGGTGCTCGGGCCCAATGGCTGGCACCGGCATTTCACCGGCACGCAGGCGCCGGCCGGCGCGGAAATCGAACTGGGTTACGACATCGCCGCGCGCGGCGTGCGCCTTGGCTTGCGCAACGACAGCGCGCAGCCGCGCACCTTCACGGTGACCGCCAACGCCTACCAGCCAGACACGCGCCGCGTCGAGGTGCCCGCGCGCAGCCGGCGCGAACTGGCCTGGCCCGCCCGGGCGTCGGGAGGCTGGTATGACTTCACGGTGTCGGCGGCGGACCTGCCGGGCTTCGCGCGGCGCTGCGCGGGGCGGCTGGAAACCGGCCAGCCCTCGGTCAGCGACCCGGCCATGGGCGGCCGGGCCATCGGCGAGCAGTGGCGCCCGCCTGTGTGAAAAACCTGCCCGGCCCTGCAATTCCTGCGGCCGCGCCGCAGCCTAGAGCTTCGGAATGCGCAGGGTCTTGCTGATCATCAGCGAGCCGGACAGCACGAACAGCAAGGCCAGCGGGTGCAGGTCCGCCGGCCCCAGGCGCCAGACACCGCCGAACAGCGCGTCGCCCAGCCGCCCCTGCCACGCGCACAGGGCCAGCACGCCGGTCAGCAGCACACTGGTGGGGATCGGCGTGCCCTCGAAATACGCCACCTTGTCGGCGCCCTCGGACAAGGTCTCCGCGGTCACGTTGAAGCGCGCCAGGCGACTCACGCCGCAGCACACGAAGTAGATCAGCGCAGCCATGTCCCAGCCGCCGCGCATGCCTGCGGCGAACGCCAGCGTGGCCGGGCCGACGCCGAAGGAAATGATGTCCGCCAGCGAATCCAGCTCGCGCCCCAGGGCCGAGTGCTGGTGCCGCCAGCGCGCAATGCGCCCGTCGAGCACGTCGAAGACAAAGGCCGCCGGGGCAAGCGCCGCGGCCGCATAGAAATGATCGGGCGAGCGCGTGGCCACGTAGAACATGGCGAAGAAGACCGATGCCATGCCGCAGGCCGCATTGCCCAGCGTGAACAGGTCCGCGAGCTGCATTTCGCGGATCATGGAGAAATGCTTGGGGCGTTCCGTTGTCGATGCCATGTCGGCGGTCTCCTGGCTCCATTGGCGCATGTGGATGAATCGCTGCCTGCAAGAAGCGAACCACGCGCAGGTAGCGACGAGGAAGCGAACGCCCGTGCCGCGCTAGAAGCGCAGGCCCGCCGCCCGCAAGGCTCGCCCGGTCTCGCCTGCGCTCACATGATGCACGGTCTGCCAGCCCAGGGCGGCCGCGGCGGCCACATTGGCCGCATTGTCGTCGATGAACAGCATCTCCTGCGGCGCAATGCCCGGCAAGTGCGTGCCGATGCGCGCATGCATGAGCCGGTAGATGGCCGGGTCGGGCTTGGCCACGCCGACCTCGCCGGATACCAGGATATCGCGGAACACATCCAGGAAATCGCCCATGCGCCGCGCATGCGGGTAGGTTTCGCTGGACCAGTTGGTCAGGCCGAACAGCGGCACCTGTGCCGCATGCAGGCGGCGCAGCAGATCCACGCCATCGCCCAGCACGCCGCGCAGCATCTGCGGCCAGCGGCCGTAGAACGCACGGATCAGGCTGGCCTGCGCGGGATGCTCGGCCACCAGTTGCTCGGTGGCCTCTTGCAGCGGACGGCCGGCGTCCTGGCGGATATTCCAGGCGGGCGAGCAGACTTCGGACAGGAAGCTGGCACGCTGCGCCGCATCGGGAATCAGCTCGCGATAGAGGTACTCGGGGCTCCAGTCGAACAGGACACCACCAAAATCGAACACGACGGCACTGACGGTCACGGGATCTCGCAAATTGGGTGCTTGGGCGGCGGACAGACGGCATTTTCGCAGAGTCCGCAGCCGCGCAGGCGCCTGCCATGCCGCCACTATCAGATTTCTCGCAACGCGAGGCCAGGCCGGGCCACCTACGCTTGCGGCTGTTGCCATCGCTGCTCCGGGCCGCGCGGGCATTCCGGGCATGCCGCTCATATGGCGCCCACCAACCCAGCCGATACCATGCGTCTGAAGCCATCCAGGTCCTCCCGCCCCCTCTGCGTCTTCCCTTCCCTCACCGTCTACCGCCCGGCGCCTGCCTGCCTCGCATGGCTCTGCCTGCTGTTGCCCCCGGCCGCCCCGCCGGCCCATGCCGCGGCGCGCGCCGCTCAGTGCGGCATGGCCGCCACGCCGATCGCGGAATTGCGCGCCGCGGGCGCGCCATCCATCGGCCGCAGGGTCGTGCTGGAAGCCGTGGTCACGGCCGACTACACGGGCGCCGACGGCTTCGCCGGCTTTTTCGTGCAGCAGGCCGATGCCCGGCGCCAGCACCGCCCCGGCATCTCGGAGGGCATGTTCGTCTATGCGCCGCGCGCCGGCATGCGCGCCGGCGACCTGGTGCGCCTGAACGGCACCGTGGAAGATCGCTCCGGCCAGATGCAGCTGAGGCTGTCCGGCACCGCCACGGTGTGCGCGCGCGGCCTGGCGGTGACGCCGGCGGTCGTCACGCTGCCCGTGGAACATGCGGGCGCGCTGGCCGCCCATGAAAGCATGCTGGTCCGCCTGCCGCAGACGCTGACCGTCAGCGACACCTACGAACTGGGCCGTTACGGCAGCGTGGCGCTGAGCTACGGGCGCCTGCAGATTCCCACCAACGTAGCCTTGCCTGGCGCCGGCGCCAGGGCGCAGGCCGCCGCCAATGCCCTGAACCGGCTGACGCTGGACGACGGCTCGAGCCGGCAGAACCCGGCCACGGTGATGCACCCCGCGCCCGGCCTGAGCGCCGCCAATACCCTGCGCGCCGGCGATAGCGTGGCCGGCGTGCAGGGCGTGCTGGAAATGCGCTTCGGCGGCTGGCGCGTGCAGCCCGTGCCCGCGGCGCCGCCGCCGCGTTTCCTGCCTGCCAACCCGCGGGCCGGCGCACCGCTGCGCGCCGCCGGCAGCGACCTGCGCGTGGCGGCCTTCAATCTGCAGAACTACTTCAACGGCGACGGCAAGGGCGGCGGCTTCGATGATCCCGCCAACCGGGGTGCCCGCACGCCGGCGGAGTTCGCGCGCCAGGAAGCCAAGCTGCTGGCCGCGCTGCGCGGCCTGGATGCCGACGTGATCGGCCTGGTCGAAATCGAGAACAACGGCTACGACGAGACCAGCGCCATCCGCCGGCTGGCGGCCATGCTGGGGCCCGAATGGCGTTTCGTCGATCCGGGCGGGGTCAGCCTCGGCGGCGACGCCATCGCGGTCGGCCTGCTCTACAACAGCCGCACGGTGCAGGTCGCGGGCATGCCGGCCACGCTCTGGTTCGGCGAGAGGAACCGGCAACCGCTGGCCGCCACATTCCGCCTGCATGCGCAGGCCCGCCAGCTCACGGTGGTGGTGAACCATTTCAAGTCCAAGCGCTGCACCGACGCGCGCGGCGCCGACGCGGACCAGGACGATGGACAGGCCTGCTGGAACACCACCCGCGTCGCCGCGGCCATGCGCCTGGCCAACTGGCTCGCCACCGCGCCCACCGCCGTGGCCGACCACGGCAAGCTGCTGATCGGCGATCTCAACAGCTATGCGCGCGAGGACCCCATCCGGATGCTGGCACAGCGCGGCTATGCCGACATGATCGCGCGCTTCGCGTCCGGCCCGGCCTACAGCTTCGTGTTCGGCGGCGAGGCCGGCTACCTCGACCATGCCCTCGCCGACGACGCGGCGGCCAGCCGCATCCGTGCCGTCCATCACTGGCATGTCAATGCCGACGAGCCCGTCGCGCTGGCCTATCCGCTGGCCAGCAAGAGCACGGCACAGCAGCAGGCCTTCTACGCGGCCGATGCCTATCGCTCGTCCGATCACGATCCGGTGCTGGTCGACCTGGCGATGCGTGGCGACGCCACCTTGCCGGGCGGCGTGGAGCCCGCGGGGGAGAGCGGCGAAACCGGCACGCCGGCAGGCGGATCCGCCCGGCCCGCCGACGGCGGTGGCGGCGGCGGCGCCATGGAGCATTGGCTGGCCATGGCGCTGGCAGGCGCGGCTTGGCTCGCCAGGCGCCGCTAGCGCGCGCCCGCCGGCTCGCGCCTGATGCCAACGGCCAGGTAGGCCACGATCAGCGCGTTGGCAATGGCCAGGCCGATATGGATCGGCGACGGATGGGCGATCGCCTCGTACATCTCCACCGGGATATAGATCCCGCCGGACCACACCCCAAGCCAGCTTGCCCATACGCGCTGGTGCCACAGGCCGAAGGCCTCGGTGAAACGCATGGCGGCATACATCGCGGCCGAACCGCCGATCGCCCACAGGCGCGCATCGCTGGGATGGTCCATCAGCGACAGGAAGATGGTCGGATAGCGGCTGCCCGGATTCAGGTGCAGGCGCGCCACGATGGCCTCGGCCAGCGCCTGCGCGTCCCGGTGCAGGAGCGCAACCAGCCCCAGCCCGGCCAGGATCACCAGCGCCCCCTTGGCGGCTTCGAACAGGGCGATGCCCTTCAGCCCGGCGCCCGCAGCATGCTTTGCCATCGTTGACTGTCCATTTCTGATCCGGCTTGTCGAATCCGGCTTGTCGAATCCGGCTCGCCGGATCCTGCTCGTCGAGTGCCGCCTGCCGGACTTAAGGTGGGGATCGTACCCCGGCACGCCCGCCCGCGGCAATCCGGCCATCGGCATCCTGGCCTGCGCGCGCTGTTACCATCGCCCTGCCGCCGTCTTCCGATGCCCGTCCCATGAACCCCGAACTCCTGCCGCTCCTGCTTACCCGCACCATGCCCTATGGCAAGTACAAGGGCCGCGTGATCGCGGACCTGCCGGGCAACTACCTGAACTGGTTCGCGCGCGAAGGCTTCCCCACCGGCGAGATCGGCCAGTTGCTCGCGCTGATGCACGAACTGGACCACAACGGCCTCACGGGATTGCTGGACCCGCTGCGCGGGCGCTAGGCCCGCGCCGGGGCCGCCGCCGATTGGTAGTACGATTACGCCCTTGCCAAACACCGAAATACAGCAGGGGGAAGCGTTTTGCCATCAGTGGATCGCCGCAGCGCCGGCGCGTCGCGCTCGCCGCGCGCCCGGACCGAGACCTTGTCAGAGAACGAACGGGCCTACAGCGGCCTGCGCGAACGGCTGACCACGCTGGTCTACCGCCCCGGCGAGCATCTCAATATTTCCACACYGGTGGAAGATCTGGATATCGGCCGCACCCCCATCAACCAGGCGCTGCACCGGCTGGCCAACGAAGGCCTGGTGCAGATCCTGCCACGCAAGGGCGTGGTGGTGGCGCCGCTTTCCATCGACGACGCGCTGCACCTGATCGACGTTCGCATGGCCAACGAAACCCTGTGCGCGCGGCTGGCCGCCGAGCGCATCACCGCTGACGGATTGCTCGTGCTGGAGGGCATCTTGCGCGAGCTCGACGAAGCCGTGGCGCGGCGCGACCTGCCGCTGGTCACCAACCTGGACCGCCTGTTCCATGAGGAAGTGGCGCACCGCTCTGGCAACCCCATCCTGATCGAGATCCTGAAAGTGCTGCACGCGCGTTCGCAACGCTTCTGGGCCATCTCCCTGTCCTCCGAGGGGCACCTGGGCGAGGTCGGCGAAGAGCATCGCGCCATCCTGCAAGCGCTGCGCGACGGCGACGGCGCGGCGGCGGCCAGCGCGGTGGCGGCACATGTGCTGTCGTTCCGCCAGGCGCTGCTGCAGGGCCGCCGCGAGCCGGTCTTCGCCATGGGCAGCTAGGCTAGCCCTCCAGCGGCTTGCGCGCCGTCTCGCGTGCCACCAGCAGGGCTGCCAGCGTGACGGCCAGCGCAAGGCAGACATAGAGCGAGATCGCGATCGTCGAGCCATACGACTTGTACAGGCTGGCGATGATCAGCGGCGCAAAGCCGCCACCGAGGATGCCCGCCAGCGTGTAGGCCAGCGACGACCCGGCGTAGCGCACCCGCGTGGGAAACTGCTCCGTCACAAAGGCCGCCTGCGGGCCGTACATCATGGCGTGGATGACCAGGCCGACCACCACCGCCGCGCAGATCTGCAAGGGCTGCGCGCTGTCCATCAGCCGGAAGAACACAAAGGCCCACACCGCCGCCAGCAAGGCCCCGGCGATATACACCGGGCGCCGGCCAAGCCGGTCGGACAGGCTGCCGAACAGCGGCACCGCGATCGCATTGCAGGCCGCGCCGATCATGGTGGCGGTCAGCGCCAGCGGGCGCGACAGGTGCAGCACGCTGGTCACGTAGGTCAGCGTGAACACCACCACCAGCGCATAGAGCACGTCGGAGCCGATGCGCGCGCCGCCGGCCACCAACAGGCGCCGCCAGTGGTCGACGAATACCTCCTTGATCGGCGTCTTCGCGGTGCTCTTGCGCGCTTCCATCTCCTTGAACAGCGGCGTTTCTTCCACGCCGCGGCGCAGCCACAGCCCGAACACGACCAGCAGCACGCTGGACAGGAAGGGAATGCGCCAGCCCCACGCCTGGAAGTCTTCCGGGCTCAGCCAGAGCGAAACCAGCGCGATGAAGCCGGTGCCCAGCAACGTGCCGCACGACGGCCCGACCTGCGTGAACGAGGCATTGCGCCCGCGCTGGTGCTGCGCGCCGTGCTCCATCGACAGCAGCACCGCGCCGGCCCATTCGCCGCCGATGGCCGCGCCCTGCACGAAGCGCAGGGCCACCAGCAGCAGCGGGCTCCAGATGCCCAGCGACTGGTAGGTCGGCAGCACGCCCATCAGGCCCGTGGCCACGCCCATCAAGATCAGCGTGGCAACCAGCACGAAGCGGCGCCCGAGCTTGTCGCCCAGGTGGCCGAACAGCACGCCGCCGAGCGGGCGCGAGACATAGCCCACGGCATACGTGGAGAAGGCCAGGATGGTGCCAGTGAGCGGATCGAACGACGGAAAGAAGATTGCGTTGAAGACCAGCGCGGCCATCAGGTTGTAGACGGTGAAGTCATACCATTCCAGGGTGGTTCCGATCGTGCTGGCCGCGGCCAGGCGGCCCATGCCGGGCTTGCCGGCGGTGGCCTGGGCCGCGGCCGGCGCTTGCGTGACGGGGATGGTGTCGGCGCTCTGCATCATGCCACCTCCTGCGCGAAGAGCTTCCACCTGAGCACGTAGCGCGCGGCATTGGCGGCGGGCACGCCCAGCTGCTGCGCCGCGTCGTGCAGGGCGGCCGCGCCGGCGGCTTCGCTGCTGCTCTCGATCACGAGAATGGGGAGCAGTTGCCGGTCTTCCACGCTCTCGCGCGGCAAGGGCTGGCTCAGCGCGGCGTCGGGCATCAGCAGGTAGGACTGTACGAAGCCGGGCCGCGCAGAGAGCTCGCCGCCCACCTCGGCCGCCTGGTCGACCAGCGCCAGCGGGTCTTCGGGATGCGCCAGCGGCAGCACGGCGAGCCAGCTGCCGCTGCCCTGCCCCACCGCGGCGGTGACCTCGCTTACGCGGCGCATGGGCTGGCGCATGCGCCCGAGGTTGGCGACCGACCACGGCGTCTGGCGCCTGAATGCCGCCTTGTACGCTTCGGACGTGAAGGCCGCCAGCGACTCGGTGCGGTACAGGCCGAGATATTTCGGGCCACCCTGGACGGCCTCGTAGCGCGCGGCAGAGATGAATCCCTCGATGCGGGCACGCTCCTCGACGTGCTCGCGGTCATACCACTGGTTGAAATCGGCCTCGTCGGCCGCATCCACGTTGGCGGCGACAAACAGCATGCCCTGCGGCGCCATGCCCGTCGGGCCCTGGCTCGCAGACTTGTCGCTCATCTCGTGCATCTGGTGCATCTCGCTCATCTCGCTGATCTCGCTGATCTCGCTCATTCCACTCTCCGTCTGCCCGCGCTGCTTGCGGGCGGTGAGAGGATGATCGGCGCCAGCGGCCCGCGCGACAAACGGGTTTTTCTTCGCATTTCCGATCAGTTTTTCTGTTCGACCCCGCCACGCACGCGCACCAGCACGGCGCGCGCCGCGGCCTCATGCCGGCGAAAATGGTGCAGGCAGCGAGAGCACGTAGCGGTCCGATTCGCGGCAGGCCAGCTCCGCCACCAGGCGGATTGCCTCCGACGCCGCGTGGTCGAGATGGCTGACCACCAGCCGCTGGTGCGGCAACGGCACATCGCAGGGGATCACGCGCAGTTCGCCGCGCTCCACTTCCTCGCGCACYGGCGCCAGCGGCATCAGCGCATTGCCGAAACCGCCCTTGACCAGCCGCACGATGGCCGCGATGGAGCTGACGCAATGCACCTTGCCCACCGGCAGCCCGGCCTTGCGGTACAACTCCTTGAGCGCCACGTGCGGCTGCGAGCCGGGGCTCATGGTGATGGTCGGGTGCTGCAGCAGCGCGCTCAGCCTGCCTTCGTCCGGCAGTGCGGGGCCGGGCGGGCCCACCCAGCCGATCGCCATCGGCAGGCATGGCGTGCTGGTGATGCCCTCGCCCACCGCCGGATCGGTCTGCAAGGCGATATCGATGCCGCCCGCGCGCAAGGTGTTGTGCAGGCCTTGCGTGGTTTCCGAGGTGAGCTGCACCTCGATGCCCGGATAGTGCGTCTGCAAGTGGCGCAGGAAATCGACCAGCCAGGTGTGCACCACGCTTTCGATGGCGCCGATGCGTACCAGCCCCAGCGGCGCATCGCCCGAGCGCCCCAGCACCATGATCTCCCGCTGCAACTCCAGCAGCCGCTCACCGTAGCCCAGCAGCCGCAGGCCGACCGGGGTGAGCCGCAGGTCGCGCGCCTCGCGCTCGAACACGCGCGCGCCGATCTCCTGCTCCAGCGAGGCAATGCGGTTGGACATGGCGGCCTGCGTGATGTGCAGCTTCTCGGCCGCCGCGCGAAAGCTGCCGAGCCTGGCCACCCACATGAAGGCTTCGATAAAGCGGGTATTCATGGCGCGCGGCTTCCTCCGCGGTCCGTGCGCCGGGCGAGCGCTGGCCGCGTCAATCCGGCCACCCGCCAGCAACGCCGGGTGCGGCCATTGGCATATTGCTCATTCAATGGATTCCTTCGCTTTCACTGAAATTTCACAGTTATTGCAGCACGGATTCTTATGCAAATTCCGCACCAGCGCTGTAGAGGGATTCCCTGAGCCCGGCCGCCGGGGCGGCTCCCTGGCTTGCGTGCATTCGCATGACGACAACGCATTGCTGATCTCCCGCTTCGCCCAAGAAGCAGCAACGTATCCCGCGGTGCCTGAAACAAAACGAAACAAAGCGAAACCGCGCCGACACCCGCGCATGCCGCGCGGGCGGCACCATGACAGCCATGTTCCACCCCTTCCCAAAGGAAACTGTCATGAGACCCTGGATCAAACGCACCCTGTTCGGCATGTTCGGCGCCGGCATCGCCCTGGGCGGCCTGAGCGCATGCGGCAGCTATCACCATGGCGGGCCCGGTGGCCGGATGAGCCCCGAGGAAGTGGCCCAGATGCGCGAGAAAATGATCGAGCGCGTCAGCAAGAAGCTGGACCTGAATGCCGAGCAGAAGCAGCGCCTTGCCGTGCTGGCCGACAAGCTCAGGGAGCAGCGCGCCGCGCTGACGGGCAATGCCGCCGATCCGCGCGCCGAGGTGCAGGCTCTGGTCGCCGGCGATAGGTTCGACCGCGCCCGCGCACAGACGCTGGTCAGCGAAAAGACCGCCGCCATCAACACAAAGAGCCCCGAGGTCATCGCCGCCATGGCAGACTTCTACGACAGCCTCAATGCCACCCAGCAGCAACAGGTGCGCGAGTTCCTGCAGAAGCGCCGCGGTGGCTGGCGCGGCCACTGAGGAGCACGGGGCATGAACTGGAACCCGACCGAGACCCCATGCCGGCCATGCCCCGCATCCTCCTGATTGACGACGACGAGCAGCTCGGCCCGCCGCTCGCCATCTACTTCGCCCGCTTCGAACTTCAGCTGGAGCAGGCCCTGCGGCCCAGCGACGGCCTCGCGCGCCTTGCGCGCGGCGGCTACGACGCCGCCATCCTGGACGTGATGCTGCCCGAGATGGATGGCTTTGCCTTGTGCCGCACCATCCGCCGGGACAGCGACATCCCGCTCGTCATGCTCACGGCGCGCGGCGAGGTCATGGACCGCGTGGTCGGCCTCGAGCTCGGCGCCGACGATTACCTGCCGAAGCCGTTCGAGCCACGCGAGCTGGTGCACGCGTGCAGACCGTACTGCGCCGCCGCGGTGCAGCGCCTTCGCCCGACGCCGGCGCGCGGCTGCGATTCGAAGGCGGGCTCGAGATCGACCCGGCCACGCGCGGCGTGCGCTGCGGCGGCGAGGACGTGGTGCTGACCAGCACCGAGTTCGACCTGTTGCTGCTGCTGGCCCGCGAACCCGGCAAGGTCTTCGGCCGCGACGACATCCTCAACCACCTGCGCGGGCGCGACGCGGAGCTGTACACGCGCGCGGTGGACATCCTGGTCAGCCGCCTGCGCAAGAAGCTCGATCCGCCGGACTGCATCAAGACCTTGCGCAACGCAGGCTACTCCCTCGCCCTGCGCCCGCAAGGCGGATCTGCCGCCCACGCGGGGGCGCCGGCATGAGCGGACGCTGGCACCAGCGCGCGCGCCACGCCGTGCGGCACCGGCTGCACCTGCGGCTGGTGCTGTTGTTCCTGCTGCTGGCGCTTGCCACCACGGTGACCTTCGTCGGTGGCATGCAGAAGGCGTTCAGCACCGGGTGGCGCAGTGCCGCGCGGCCGCTGGTGGCGGACTACGTCGACCGCCTGGCGGCCGAGATCGGCAGCCCGCCGAGCGTGGAGCGCGCCCGCGCGATCAGCGCGCGCCTGCCGGTGAGCGTGCGTATCGCCGGCCCGCGGGTGAACTGGCAATCCGAGGACGCGCCCGCTTCCGGCTGGCGCTCCGGCGCGGCCATGCGCTGGCCGCGCCACGGGCCGGACGACGATGCGCCCCTGTTCTCCCGCACGACCGCGGACGGCCACCGCATCGATTTTGGCTTGAGCACCGCCACCTGGCAGAACCAGCCGCACCGCGCGGGGTGGATCACGCTGGCCGTGCTGCTCGGCCTGACTGCCCTGGCCTATCTGTACGTGCGCCACCTGCTGCGCCCGCTCGACGATATCCGCGCCGGCGCGCGGCGCTTCGGCGCGGGCGAGTTCGGCCAGCCCATTCCCATCCGCCGGCGCGACGAGCTGGGCGTGCTGGCGCACGACGTCAATACCATGGCGCGCGACATCCACCAGATGCTCGACGCCAAGCGCGCGCTGCTGCTGGCCATCAGCCACGAACTGCGCAGCCCGCTCACGCGCGCGCGGCTCAACACCGAGCTGTTGCCCGACACACCCGAGGTCCGGGCCCAGCGCGAAGCGCTGCTGCGCGACCTGGCCGGCATGCGCGACCTTGTCACCGACCTGCTGGAAAGCGAGCGGCTTGGCCAGGGCCACGGCGCCCTGCTGCTGGAGCCCACCGACCTGGCCGCGCTGGCCCGCGAGGTGGCGCTCGAAGTGACACAAGCCATGCGCGGTGACCGGCCCGCCGCCGGGCAGATCGCGCTGTCCATCGATGCCGGGCTGCCCGCCACGCTGGCGCTGGACCGTACCCGCATGCGCCTGCTGCTGCGCAACCTGCTCGACAATGCGCTGCGCCACAGCGCCGCCGCGCCCCGGCCGCCCGAACTGCACCTCGCCAGGGATGCGGGCGGCAGCATCGCCCTGCGCGTGCGCGACCATGGCCCGGGCGTGCCCGACGATCAGCTATCCCACCTGGCCGAGCCCTTCTATCGCCCGGACGCCGCCCGCGAACGCGCCACCGGCGGCATCGGCCTGGGCCTTTACCTGTGCAAGCTCGTGGCGCAGGCACATGGCGCGCGCTGGCAGGTACGCAATGCGCAACCGGGCCTGGAAATCGAGATCACGCTCCCGCCTTCGCCGTAATGGCCAGGCCGGACAGCGGCCCCCGCGCGTGCCATGTGGCGTGATATGTGGCGTGACATCCGGCGTGACATGCGTGTTGAAAGGCAGCGGCCGCGCGACGGGTGGGCGGCGCGCCGAACCGGATGTGCAGCGCGTGCGGACCCGGGAGTAATATGCATCCGGAAACCTGGACTCGACATGCGGCAGGCGAGCGCAGGACATGAGCGACCAGGTCGCCGCGGCCAACAGGAGCACATCGTGAACATCGATACCGGCACCCTCCAGGCCTACAGCGCCGCCGCCGCAGACTACGCCAGGGACTGGCACGCGCAGCAAGCGCCCGCCGATCTCTACGCCGCGCTCCTGCGCGAGTTCACACCCGGGCCGAGCGCCGACATCGGCTGCGGCGCGGGCCGCGATACGGCCTGGCTGGCCGCCAACGGCTTCGAGCCCAGCGGCTTCGATCCGTGCGAGCCCTTGCTGGCCCAGGCACGCCAGCGCTATCCCACCTTGCCCTTCGAGCAGGCCGCCCTGCCCGAACTCGAGGGCGTGCCGCGCGGCTACTACCAGAACGTGCTGTGCGAGACCGTGATCATGCACCTGGAGCCGCGCATGGTCGCCAGCGCCACGCGGCACCTGCTCGATATCCTGCGCCCTGGCGGCACGCTCTACCTGAGCTGGCGCGTCACCGACCATGTCTCGCAGCGCGACCAGGCTGGCCGCTTCTTCGCCGCCTTCGACAAGGCGCTGGTGACCGAAGCGCTGGGCAGTGGCGATACCCTGCTGTTCGACCGGGAAGAAGTGAGCCAGTCCTCGGGCAAGCGGGTGCACCGGCTGATCGTGCGCAAGGCGCTGCCGCCGGCCTGACGCGTGCCCGGTGCCCGGCGCCCGGCGCCTCAGGGCAGCCCGAGCCGCCCGGTCAGGTCCGTCAGCGCGTCGGCGCAGGCGACATCCGCCTTCAACGCCAGCAGCGCGTCGGCCCGCGTCTGGCCAAGGTTGATGGCAGCCACGGGCTTGCCCAGCTTCTGCGCCGCCRGGCAGAAGCGGTAGCCCGAGAACACCGTCAGCGAGGAGCCGATCACCAGCAAGGCATCGGCCTGCCCCAGCGCTTGCATGGCGGCATCCACGCGCTCGCGCGGCACGGATTCGCCGAAGAACACCACATCGGGCTTGAGCACGCCGCCGCAGTGCCCGCAGGCGGGAATGCGCACGGCTTCGAAGCTGGCCAGCTCGAGGTGAGCGTCGCCGTCCGATGCCGGCAGGGCGCGCAAGCCGGCCAGCGCCGGGTTATCCGCTTCGAGCTGCGTTTGCAAGGCGGCGCGCGCGCGGCGTGTGCCGCATTGCAGGCAGATCACCGTGCCCACATGGCCGTGCAGCTCGATCACGCCGTGGCTGCCGGCACGCTGGTGCAGGCCGTCCACGTTCTGCGTGACAAGCTGGCGCAGGTAACCCGCCGCCTGCAGCCGCGCCAGCGCGAAGTGCGCGGCGTTGGGCTGTGCATTGGCCAGCACAGGCCAGCCCAGCATGCTGCGCGCCCAGTAGCGCTGGCGTACGGCGTGCGAGCGGAAAAAATCCTGCGCCTGCACCGGCGGCGTGCGCTGCCAGTTGCCCTGCGCATCGCGGTAGCCGGGGATGCCGGAATCGGTGCTGATGCCGGCCCCGGTCAGCACCAGCAGGCGCGGATGGCCTTGCACGAAATCATGGAGATCGGCCAGGACGGGCTGGTCGGTAGCGAGCACGGAGGCCTCCTGTGACGATACGGTGAAGCGACGCGGGACTTCAGAAGCTGGGACCGCCGGCGCCCGCGTCCGCCGTCTCGCCGGCCAGGGCCTGCCATGCTTTCAGCTCGGCGCGGTAGCGATCCATCGCCTCGGCATGCAGGTCGAAGATGCAGGGATCGCAGCCATTGCCGCAGCATTCATTGATGTCCGGCGTGACCGGGGCCACCGGCCGGGGCGGCAAGGCCGCCGCTGCCGGCTCCGGCGCGCTCGCCGTTTCTGTGTTGCGTCCTGCTGCGGACGCGGGGTTTTGTACCGACACCATCGACTCCGGTTGGATTGCCCTCCCAGTATACCGCCGGGCGGCAGTCTCGCCTGGTGCCGGGAACGCGGCTCAGTCCGCCGCGCCTGGCTTGCCGGCCTCCAGCACCGCGCGCAGGCGCGCCACCGCCGTCGCGGATTCCGCCTCGATGCGCGCGCGCAGCAGCAGCCGGTTGGTCAACATGAACAGCAGGTTGGGCGCGGCATAGCTGAATTCGCGCTGGAAGCGCGTGCCTTCCGGCACCGGCGCGAGCGTGTAGCGCACCGTACCCGCCTCACGCCCGTCGATGCTGCCCTCGATCATCCACGCGGCGGGTGGCTGGCGCTCCACCACCGTCCACACGACCTCTCCCCGCCGCCCGGCAACGAGAAAGGTTTCGGTCACATGCTCGCCAGGCAGCAGCGGATGATCTGCCGCGCCGGCCACCGCTAGCGATGAGGGATGCCAGTTCGGCCAGTTGGCGGGTGTCGAGACGTAGTCGAACACCACCGTGGCCGGACGCGCGATGGTGGCCGTGTTGACGATGCGCGTGACGTCGCGCAGCGGCACCGGCAACGGCACCAGCAGGATGCCGGCCACGCAGGCCAGGACCAGCAGCACGATAAGCAAGGCTCGCAGCCTTCGGAGTCGACGCGTTCCCATGATCCACGCAGTGAAAAAGCGGCCTGCCCCCGGCGGGCGGCCGCGTTGCTTCCAGTGTAGGCAGGTTTTGCGCCCTGTCCCGGCGGGCCGGCCCAATGCAAAACGCGGCAACCGCCTGGAGCGGTTGCCGCGTCGATGTGCCGCACACGGTATGCCGTATGCGGCCTGCTGCTGCCCGGGGGCTTCAGCGGTTCGCTGCGAGCGGAGGCTGCGCCGTGCCCGGTGCCGCATCGGGCAGCGGCCCCCAGCCGCCGCCCAGGCTGCGCACCAGCGCCACCGTGGCCGAAGCCCGCAGGCCGGCCACCTGGTTGGCCTCGCGCTGCGACTGCAGCACCGTGCGGTCCGCGTCGATCACCGTCAGGTAGTCCACCGCGCCGGCCTCGTAGCGGCTGCGCGAGATCTTCGCCGCGCGCCGCGCCCCGCCCAGCGCGCCGTCCAGCGCACCGGCCTGCTGGCTCAGCCAGCGCACGTCCGCCAGGCTGTCCTCCACCTCGCGCAGCGCCGTCAGCACGCTTTGCCGGTAGCTCGCCACCGCCTCCTCGTGCTGCGCCCGCGCCGCCGCCAGGTTGGCCTTGTTGCGCCCGCCGTCGATGATCGGCGCGGCGATCGTGCTGCCGATCAGCGGCCCCAGCATCCACGCCGTCGACGACCACTTGAACAGGTTCGACAGGTCGTTGGACTCGAAGCCGAACAGCCCCGTGAGCGTGATCTTCGGGTAGAACGCCGCCTTGGCCACGCCGATGCGCGCATTGGCCGCCGCCATCTGGCGTTCGGCCTGCGCGATGTCGGGGCGGCGCTCCAGCAGCTCGGACGGCAGCCCCGCCGGCACCGCGATCAGCGCTGCGTCGAGCGGATGCGCGCCCAGCGTGAAGGCCGCCGGCGGCGCCCCGGTCAGCACCGCCAGCGCGTGCTCCTGGTTGGCCCGGCGCCGTTCGATGGCGGCCAGGTCGGCGCGCGCCGTGCCCAGCTCCGCCTCGGCCCGCGCCGGGTCCAGGTCGGTGGTCTCGCCTTCGTCGAAGCGGCGCTTGAGCAGCTTGAGCGCATCCTCGCGCAACGCGATGGTGGCGTTGAGCAGGTCGCGCTCGCTGTCCAGCGTGCGCAGCGCGAAGTAGGCCTGCGCCACGTCGGCCTGCAGCGCCAGCTGCACCGAGCGGTACAGGTCCTCGGCCGCCGCGCCCTCGGCGCGCGCCGCCTTGACGTTGTCGGCCACCCGGCCGAACAGGTCCAGCTCGTAGCTGGCGAAGGCGCGTGCCTTGTACACGGTCTGCGCCGGCACCTTGGTGCCGTCGGGCAGCCCCTGCGAGGCCGCCGAATACTGCGTGCGGGTCGGGTCCAGCCCCACGCTGAGCTGCGGGGACTGGTCGGCCTCCGCCACGCCGGTGAAGGCGCGCGCCTGCTTGAGCCGCGCCGCGGCGATGGCCAGGTTCTGGTTGGACTCGGTGGCCTGCGCCATCAGGCGGTCGAGGTCGGCGTCACCGAAGATCTTCCACCATTCGCCGCGCGGCGCCCCCTCCGAGGGCGTGGCCACCTTCCACTGGCTGCCTTCGGCCTGYGCGGCCKCGGCTTCCTTGTAGGCCGGCGTGGCCGCGGTCGCGCTCTCGGGCACCTGGTAGGTCGGCGCCAGCGAGCAGCCCGCCAGGATCAGCGCCACGGCCAGCGTGGCCAGGCGCGGCAAGGCGCCGGATGCCATCGTCGATGTCATGGATACGTTCATGTCGGTCATCCTTATTCAGCGGAGGCGATCGCCTGGTGGCTCGCCGACGGGGCGCTGGCCGCGCGGCGGCGCTCGCCACGCGTGGCCAGCAGGCGCAGCGCCACATAGAACACGGGGGTGAGGAACAGCCCGAAGAAGGTCACGCCCAGCATGCCGGCGAACACCGCCACGCCCATCGCATGACGCATCTCCGCGCCGGCCCCGGTGGAGACCACCAGCGGCACCACGCCCATGATGAAGGCGAACGAGGTCATCAGGATCGGGCGCAGGCGCAGGCGGCTGGCCTCGATGGCGGCAGCCACGATGGTGCGGCCTTCATGCTCCAGTTCCCGGGCGAACTCCACGATCAGGATCGCGTTCTTCGCCGACAGCCCCACCAGCACGATGAAGCCGATCTGCGTAAAGATGTTGTTGTCACCCTTGGTCAGCCACACGCCTGTCATGGCGGCGAGCAGGCTCATCGGCACGATCAGGATCACGGCCAGCGGCAGCGTCAGGCTTTCGTACTGGGCGGCCAGCACCAGGAACACCAGCAGCACGCACAGCGGGAAGATCCAGACGCCCGCGTTGCCGGCCAGGATGTCCTGGTAGGTCAGGTCGGTCCATTCGAACTTGATGCCCTTGGGCAGCGTCTCGGCCGCGATGCGCTCGGCCGCGGCCTGCGCCTGGCCCGAGGAGAAGCCTGGCGCCGGGCCGCCGTTCATGTCGGCCGCGGTAAAGCCGTTGTAGCGCACCACGCTGTCCGGGCCGAAGCCTTGCTTGACGGTCAGCAGCGACGACAGCGGCACCATGTCGCCGGCGGCGTTGCGCGTCTTGAGCTGCAGGATGTCCTCGGCATGCTGACGGAACTGCGCGTCAGCCTGAACCTTGACCTGGTAGGTGCGACCGAACTTGTTGAAGTCGTTCACGTAGGCCGAGCCGAGGTAGGTCTGCAGGGTGTCGAACACATCGGTGACCGGCACGCCGAGCTGCTTGGCCTTGACGCGGTCGAGCTTGACGTCGAGCTGCGGCACGTTGACCTGGTAGTTGCTGAAGATGCCGGCCAGTTCGGGCGTCTTGCGCGCCTTGTTGGTGAAGGCGCTGGTGGCGTCGAACAGCGCGTCGTAGCCGAGCGCGGCACGGTCCTCGATCATCAGCTTGAAGCCGCCGATGGTGCCCAGGCCCTGCACGGGCGGCGGCGGGAACACGGCGATGAAGGCATCCTGGATCGACGCGTACTTGGCGTTGAGCTGCTGCGCGATGGCCGCCCCCGACATGTCCTTGCCCTTGCGCTCCTCGAACGGCTTGAGCGTGGCGAACACGATGCCGGCGCTCGGGCTGTTGGTGAAGCCGTTGATCGACAGGCCCGGGAAGGCCACCGCCGATTCCACGCCCGGATGCTTGAGCGCGATCTCCGACATGCGACGGATCACGTCCTCGGTGCGGTCCAGCGTGGCGCCGTCGGGCAGCTTGGCGAAGCTCACCAGGTACTGCTTGTCCTGGGCCGGCACGAAGCCCTTCGGCACCAGCTGGAACACGCCCCAGGTCAGCGCCAGCATGACCGCATAGACGCCGAACACCGCGCTCTTGCGCGAGATCACGCCCTTCACGCCGCGGCCATAACGGTCAGCGCTGGCACCGAAGAAGCGGTTGAAGCGGGCGAAGAAGCCGCCCAGCACTCGGTCCATGCCGCGCGACAGCCAGTCCTTGGGCGCATCGTGGCCGCGCAGCAGCAGCGCGGACAGCGCCGGCGACAGCGTCAGCGAGTTGAAGGCCGAGATGATGGTCGAGATCGAGATGGTCAGCGCGAACTGCTTGTAGAACTGTCCGGTCAGGCCGCTCATGAAGGCCAGCGGCACGAACACTGCGATCAGCGTCAGCGCGATGGCGATGATCGGGCCGCTGACYTCGCGCATGGCCTTGTAGGTCGCCTCCTTCGGCGACAGCCCCTCGGCAATGTTCCGCTCGACGTTCTCCACCACCACGATCGCATCGTCGACCACGATGCCGATGGCCAGCACCAGCCCGAACAGCGACAGCGCGTTGATCGAGAAGCCGAACGCATGCATCAGGCCGAAGGTACCGACGATCGACACCGGCACCGCCAGCAGCGGAATCACCGAAGCGCGCCAGGTCTGCAGGAACAGGATCACCACCAGCACCACCAGCGCGATGGCCTCGAACAGCGTGTGCGTGACGGCCTCGATACTGTGGCGCACGAACTGCGTCGGGTCATAGACGATGCTGTAGTCCACGCCGTCCGGGAAGTTCTGCTTGAGTTCCTCCATGGTCTTGCGCACGTCATCCGAGATCTGGATGGCGTTGGAGCCCGGTGCCTGGAAGATCGGCAGCGCCACCGCGGGCCTGTTGTCGAGCAGCGAGCGCAGCGCGTATTCCGATGCGCCGAGCTCGATGCGGGCAATGTCCTTGAGGTAGGTCACCGCGCCATCGGCCGAGGTGCGCACCACCACGTCGCCGAACTCCTCCACGCTGGTCAGGCGGCCCTGGGCGTTGACCGACAGTTGCAGGTCGGTGCCAGGCAACGACGGCGACTGGCCGATCACGCCGGCCGCCACCTGCACGTTCTGCTCGCGGATCGCCTTGACCACGTCGGACGCGGCCAGCTGGCGCTCGGCCATCTTCTCCGGGTTCAGCCACACGCGCATCGAGTAGTCACCCGAGCCGAACATCTGCACCTGGCCCACGCCCTGGATGCGCGCCAGGCGGTCCTTGACGTTGATCAGCGCATAGTTGCGCAGGTAGGTCATGTCATAGCGGTCGTTCGGCGAGACCAGGTGGACCACCATGGTCAGGTCGGGCGAGCTCTTCACGGTGGTGATGCCCAGGCGGCGCACGTCCTCCGGCAGGCGCGGCTCGGCTTGCGAGACGCGGTTCTGCACCAGCTGCTGCGCCTTGTCCGGGTCGGTGCCCAGCTTGAAGGTCACGGTCAGCGTGAGCGTGCCGTCGCTGTTGGCCTGCGACGACATGTACAGCATGTCCTCGACGCCGTTGATCTGCTCTTCCAGCGGCGTGGCCACGGTCTCGGCGATCACCTTGGGGTTGGCGCCCGGGAACTGCGCGCGCACCACCACGGACGGCGGCACCACCTCCGGATACTCGGAGATCGGCAGCTTGAACATCGAGATGGCGCCGATCAGGAAGATCAGCACCGATAACACGCCGGCAAAGATAGGCCGGTCGATAAAGAATTTCGAGAGATTCATCTCAGTCTCGGCGAAAGCGCTCCCCCTGGCGGCCCGGATCGCGGGCACCATATGGAGCGTGGGGAAGCAAAAAAATGGCTCGGTTCTCTTGGGGGACGGTGTTTCGTCGAGGCCGGCGCGCATCGCTGGCGCCCGCCCTTTACCCCGGCCCTTCTGCCGCAGGCGGCAGGGGGCGGCAAACCCTCAACAGCTCAGGTTCATGTCGGCCGTTCAGGTCACCGGCTTGCCTTCAGCCGCCTTGTCGGTTGCCTTCTCGGCAGCGGCCTGCTTGCGGTCGGCGGATCCGGTACGCTGGTCCAGCTCGCGCTTGAACGCCATCTCCACCGCCTTGGGCGCCACCGTGTCGCCCGGGCGCACGCGCTGCAGCCCGTTGACCACGATCGTCTCGTCGGCCTTCAGGCCCTGGCGGATCACGCGCAGACCCTCGAACGACGGCCCCAGCGTGACTTCGCGGTAGGCCAGCTTGTTGGCCTTGTCCACCACCAGCACGAACTTCTTGCCCTGGTCGGTGCCGATCGCGCGGTCATTGATCAGCACCACCGGATGCGGTGCCCCGCCGCCGAGCTTGACCTTGGCGTACAGGCCCGGCAGCAGGCGGCCATCCGTGTTGTCGAACACCGCGCGCACGCGGATGGTGCCGCTGCGGGTGTCGAGCCGGTTGTCGATCGACTGGATACGGCCCTGGTGCGGATTGCCGTCTTCGTCGGCCAGGCCCAGGAACACCGGCAGCCTCGACTGCCCGCCTTCCGTGTTGGCCGCGCCGCCAGCCTCGGGCGCCGTGTAGCGCAGGTAGGTCTGCTCGTCGACCTCGAAGCTCGCATACACCGGCGACACCGATACCACCGTGGTCAGCACCGGCGACGATGCACCCGGCGCCACGAGGTTGCCCACCGTGATCTCGGCGCGTGAGACGCGGCCGCTCACCGGAGCCACGATGCGGGTGTAGTTCAGGTTCAGCCGGGCTACTTCCAGCGATGCCTGTGCGGCACGCACGTTGGCTACCGCCTCGCGCGCACCGTTGTCGCGCTCGTCGAACTCGCGGCGCGATACCGCGTTGTCCTGCACCAGCCGCTGGGCGCGGGCCAGTTCAGTCTGTGCGTGGGAGGCGCGCACCTGCGCGGCCGCCAGCGCGGCTTCGGCGCGCGCCACTTCGGCGGCGTACGGACGCGGGTCGATGGTAAACAACGGATCGCCCTTCTTCACCAGCGCGCCCTCGCGGAAGTGCACGGCATCGATGGTGCCGCCAACGCGCGGACGGATTTCCACGCGGTCCACCGCTTCCAGGCGGCCGGAGAATTCATCCCATTCCGTGATGGTCTTGCCCAGCGCGCCAGCCACGTCCACGCCGGTGGGCGCCGGGGCCGGCACGGCCTGCGCCTCGCCGGCGTGCCAGGGCTTGAGCAATGATGTTGCCAGGCCCGCGCCGAGCACGGCGACGATGGCCAGGGCAATCATGGTGCGTCGATATTGCTGCTTCATTTTCTTCACTCCGTATTCCGTAGCGGGTTCTCTTCAACTGGAAAGCAAAAAAATCAGGACGAACGCCTCCGCCGGAGCGCGCCAGGGGGTCGCGCCCGGAGGGCCTGTGCATGCAGGCCGGCTTGTCGTGGCTGGCTCGGGTCAGCCCGGCGGGCTGGCTCCCGGGTTGCGTTCAGTCCTTGGTGAGGCATCGTCATCGCCGGCAAGGTAGCCTTGCAGGTAATGCGCGCCTTCGTTGACCCAGACCTGACAACGGTCATGGGACTGTTCCACGCCGGCGCCACAGGCACCGGGCATGATTCTGGCTTCGGCCGGCACGCCGGCCGTCTGCAGGCGCGACGCGAAGGCTTCGCCCTCGGCGCGCAGCGCGTCCTCTTCCGCCACCTGGATCAGCGTGGGCGGCAGGCCCGCCAGCCGCGAGGCCAGTGCGGGCGCCGCGTACGGATGCACGCTGGCGGCCGGGGTCGGCAGGTAGTCGCGGTAGTAACCGGCCAGGCGCTGCAGCATCTCCAGCGGCACGCTGCGGCCACCCTGCGCGCCGGCGCACGAAGCATGCTGCAGGCACGGGTCGGTCACCGGGCGGATCAGCCATTGCGCGCACGGCTCGGGCAGGCCCCGGTCACGCAGCATCTGCGACAGGGCGATCGCCAGGTTGCCGCCCGCCTCCTCGCCCACCAGGGCGAAGCGCAGCTTGTCCACCTTCAGGCGGCGCGCATGGCGCAGCACCCAGTCAACCGTGTTGAACGCATCTTCCGGCGCCGCCGGGAACGGAAAATCGGGCGCCAGCGAATAGGCCGGCGTCACCACCACCGCAGGCACCGTGGCCGCCAGCGATGCGGCGAGCCGCTGGGATTTCTCCACACTGCATTCCACGAAGCCGCCGGCATGCAGGTAAACCAGCCAGGGCAGCAATGCCGCGCCCTTGCCCTCCGGATAACCGGGCGGGTAGCTCAGGCGCACCATGATCGTACGGCCGCCGCTCTCGACGGCGTGCTCGGTCATGCGCCCCGCGGCCAGTTCGGCTGCGTGCGCCGCGGCTGCGGCTTTCGATCGGGTAGGCGCCATGGCGGTCATGTGCGCCGCGTTAACGGCGCTTCCATTGCTTATTGCGATGCAGCGAATTATGGTGGTTGATAA
>NZ_JBFTND010000098.1:0-26430 GCF_056397305.1 Cupriavidus sp. 05N40 | reverse complement strand
CATCAAGCGTGACCGCGGCATCAAGGACTGGGGCCATATGATCCAGGGCCATGGCGGCATGCTCGACCGGCTCGACTCGGTGGTGTTCGCTGCGCCGATTTTCTTCCATGTCACGCGTTACTGGTGGGTGCCCTGAGCCAGTGCACGCGCAAGCATGCGCGGGCGGGCGCAGGCCACGCCGCATGCCGGCGCCGCCGCTGTGCGGCTTCGCCAGCGCAGTGGCGGTTCGGGCTGGTGCGGTGGAGGTGGACCTACGGGGCCATCCTTCCTGGCGTATACCCGGACACGCCGAACCGGGTTCGCGCCGCCTGCCTCGGCATGGGGCGGTACGTGCACCCGGGTGCGTGAAGGATGCTGCCATGGCGGCGCGCGCAGGGCCGTGAAATATGCCGTAGGAAATGTCTGCTCCAGCATTGGCGCAAGACCCTGTAAAATCCTCGCCTACAGGCGCGGCTCGACCCGCCCGGATTGCCCCCTTCCTTCCCTTTGCCGGCCCATCCTCGCCGGCAAAGTCAATTACGAAAGTCATGTCAGAGTCTGATGAAGCCAGAGTAGCCGCGGCGGCGTGGGTCCGTGAGCAGATGGATCGCCACGGCCTCACGCTCGAAGATTTGGTCGAAGCTGGTTGCTTTCCCGCATCGCTGCAGGAGCAGGACGAACCGGACGCCGAAGCGGCAGAGGTCGTGGAGGCGCCACAATCGCTGGCGGTCGCCAGGCCCGCCACGCCCCTTTACCGCAACGCCCTCGGCCAGAGCTGGGACGGCACCGGGGAGCGGCCGGAATGGCTGCAGCGCGCGGTGAACGCCGGGCAGTCGATGGAATTCTTCCGGGTCGAATAGCCCGGGGGACTGGCAGCGGATAACGGCGCGCGCGCCTACTGCGCCGCCGCTTCCACTTCCAGCGCCGTGATCGTCAGCGCGCCATTCACGCGCGCCACGCTGAACCGCACCCGGTCGCCTTCCTTCACCCGCCCGACCATGGCGGGATCCTGCACGCGGAAGATCATCGTCATCGCCTGCATGTCCAGGTTGGCGATAGGGCCATGCTTGATGGTGAGTTTGCCGGCAGCGGCGTCCACTTTGCGGATTTCGCCTTCGGTCATCGGGGCCGGTGCCGCGGCAGTGGCGCTGGCGGTGGCCGCGCCGGTTGCGTCGGCCGCCATCGCGGGCAGCGCGGCCGGGGCGCTCAGCAGCGCGAGCAGGGCGATCAGGGATGTGCTGGGTTTCATGTCGGTTCCTTGTTCCTTGTTCCTTGTTCGTTGGCGTTCGGGGTAATCAGCGCACGCGGATCTGGCCGCGCATGCCGGCGTCGAAGTGGCCCGGTTGCAGGCAGGCGAATGGCACGCGGCCGCCGCGCGTGAAGTGCCAGACCAGTTCGCCGCTCTTGCCGGCATCGAGCGTGACGGCATTGGGGTCGGCGTGTTCCATCTCGGGCATCTTCAGCATGGCGGCGTAGTGGGCCTTGAGGTCGGCGTCGCTGCCGATCACCATCTCATGGCGCAGCCGGCCGGCATTGCGCACCAGGAAACGAATGGTTTCGCCGGCGCGGACGGCGATCTCCGACGGCGTGAAGCGCATGTCGTCGCTCATGTCGATGACAATGGTGCGGCTGACCCTGGACGCATCGCCAGGCTGGCCGATTGCGTCGCCGCCCTCGCTGGCATGGTGTCCGGCATGGTCGCCCGCGGCAAACGCCGGGGACCATGCGAAGACGCTCGCTGCGGCCAGCAGCGCGGCTGCCGCGCGGGATTTCAGTTTGCTCATCGGTCTGGTCATTTGCCTGCGCCTTTTGCCTCGGTGTATTCGAATGCGACCGTGCCCTTGGGGTGGCGGTACCAGCCCGGATCGCGATAGTCGTCGCGGCCGAGCCCTGCGCGCACCTTGAGCACGCTGAACATGCCGCCCATTTCGATGGGCCCGAACGGACCCTGCCCGGTCATCATYGGCAGGGTGTTGTCCGGCAGCGGCATCTCCATGCCGCCCATGTCCGCCATGCCGGCTTCGCCCATCGCCATGTAGTCCGGCACCAGGGCGTTCATGCGCTTGGCCAGGTCCTTCTGCTTGACGCCGATCATGGTCGGCACCTGGTGTCCCATGGCGTTCATGGTGTGATGCGACTTGTGGCAGTGGAAGGCCCAGTCGCCCGGATTGTCGGCCACGAACTCGATCGCGCGCATCTGGCCCACGGCCACGTCCGTGGTGACCTCGGGCCAGCGCGCGGACGGCGGCACCCAGCCGCCGTCGGTGCCGCTGACTTCGAAGCGGTGGCCGTGCAGGTGGATCGGGTGATTGGTCATGGTCAGGTTGCCGAAGCGGATGCGCACCCGGTCGCCCAGGCGCACGGGCAGGCTGTCGATGCCCGGGAACACGCGGCTGTTCCACGTCCACATGTTGAAATCGGTCATCTCCGCCACGCGCGGGGTGTAGGAGCCCGGATCGATGTCGTAGGCCGAGATCAGGAACACGAAGTCGCGGTCCACCCGCATCTGTGCCGGGTCTTTCGGATGCACCACCAGGAAGCCCATCATGCCCATGGCCATTTGCACCATCTCGTCGGAGTGCGGGTGGTACATGAAGGTGCCGGCGTGCTTCATCTCGAATTCGTAGACGAACGTCTTGCCCGGCGGGATATGCGGCTGCGACAGGCCGCCCACGCCGTCCATGCCGGCCGGCAGGATGATGCCGTGCCAGTGCACCGTGGTGTGCTCCGGCAGCTTGTTGGTGACGAAGATGCGCACCTTGTCGCCTTCCACGCATTCGATGGTTGGCCCCGGGCTCTGGCCGTTGTAGCCCCACAGGTGCGCCTTCATCCCCGGGGCGAACTCACGCTCGACCGGCTCGGCCACCAGGTGGAACTCCTTCCAGCCTTGCCGCATGCGCCACGGCAGGGTCCAGCCATTGAGCGTGACCACCGGGTTGTAGGGCCTGCCGGAGGCGGGCTGCAGCGGCGGCTGCGTGGCCGTGCTCGATTGCAGCGGTGCCTCGGGCAGCATCGCCGCGCCGGCGCGCGACACCAGCGCCGCGCCGAGCATGGCGGCGCCGGAGCCATGCAGGAATTGTCGTCGGGTGACCATGTTCAGTTTCCTTTGGGCAGGGCTGCGCTTTCCGGGCGGGCGGCGGCCACGGAAGACGGTGCGGAGGGCAGGGAAGGCGGGCGCGCCGGAGCCGCTGCGGCCGGTGGCCTGGCTGGCGCGCCTGCGCCGTCGGGCAGGCGGCCGCCAAGCGCGGCCTGCAGCTCGGTTTCGGCCAGCCAGTATTCGCGCAGCGCGTCGAGGTAGCCATTGACGGCGTTGACCTGCTCGCGCGCGTCCGACAGCAGCTCGAACACGCTGAGCAGCATGCCGTTGTAGCGCAGCAGGGCTTCGTCGGAGATGCGCTTGCGCAGCGGTACCRCCTCGTCGCGGTAGTGCCGCGCGATATCGTAGCGGGCCTGATAGCCGGCGTAGCTCTCGCGGACTTCCGAGCGGGCGTTGATCGCGTTTTCCGCCAGCCGGCTGGCCGCCTGCATATAGACCGCCTCGGCGCGCGCCCCGCGCGCGCCGCCCCAGTCGAACAGCGGGATCTCGAGATTGATGGCATAGCCGCTTTCGGTGGGCTTGGCCGTTTCGGAGTTGCGCAGGTAAGCCACGTCGATCACGCTGATGAAACGCGTGGCGCGCGTGAGGCCGAGCGAACGCGCCAGGCTCTCCAGCTGCACGCGGCCGGCCTGCAGGTCCAGGCGATTGCCTACTGCATAGCCTTCGAGGTCGGCGAGTGCGGGGCGCGCCTTCGGCAGGTCTGGCAGGCGCTCCGGCAGGCGGTACTGCGCGCCGCTGCCCCACAGGCCGAGGCGGCGCGTCAATTGCTCGCGTGCCGCCAGCGCCTGCTGGCGCGCACGGGCGAGCTGGGTGGTGGCGTCGGCATAGAAGGCCTGTTCGCGTGCATGGTCCAGGGAGCTGACGTTGCCCGCGCGCGCAAGATCGCGGGCGAACAGCGCGCCGGTCTCGGCCGCGTGCCTGACCTGTTCGGCATAGCGCACCGCCTGTTCCGCGGCGACCGCGTTGACGAAGGCCTTGCGTGTTTCGAATGCATGCCGCAGGAGGCTGTCGGCCACCGCCAGCCGGGTCTGCGCAAAGCGGTCCTGCTCGATGCGCGCCGCCAGCGGCAGCGTCAGCAGGTTGACCAGGCCCACCGCGATGGCGCGTTCGATCTTCAGGTCGTCGCCCTGGCGCGTGCGGCTGAAGGAGAAGCCGGGATTGGGCAGGCGCGTGGCCTGCACGTATTCGGCCTCCGAGATGCCGAGTTCGGCGAATGCGGCCTGCAGGCCAGCGTTGTTGAGCAGCGCGACCTGCACCGCGCTGTCTGCATCGAGCGGCTGCGCCAGCAGCGACCGGGTGCGCTGGTAGGCGTCGGCGCGCTCCTGGTCGGAGCGGATCCACAGCGCGTCCGTGCCCAGCCGTTCGCGCGCAGCAGTGGCAGCAGTGCCGAAGCCGCCGTCGTCGCTGAAGCTGGCGCAGCCGGCCAGCAGCAGGGCGCAAGTAGCCACGGCCGCCCGCAAGCACCCTGGAATGGAGAGAAACATGCGGCTTCCTCAGTGATGGCGGGCGTGGCCGCCGGGAGCGGACGCGCTGCCGCCGCCGTTGCCTGGCGCTGCCGGCCCTGGCGTGGCTGCGGGGGCATCGGATGCCTTTGCGGGGAGCGCGCCTGGTGCTACCTGCGCATTGGTCTGGCGCCAGGGCGCCACGGCCTGGGCCTGGAATGGCAGGTAGCCAGCCAGGACGTCCAGCGATGGCAAGGACGGCACGGGTGCGCCGGGATCGAGTGGATCGGCGGGCGCGGCCGGGCTGGAGGCGGCGTTGGCGCTGGCGCCGCTGCCGGGCTGGGCCGATGACAGGGCCGGCCCGAGCAGCAGGCACGCTGCCGCCATAAAGCGGACGAAATGCATGACAACCTCAGTGTTCGTGGATTGCGCCATGGTCGGCGCGGGGCAAGACGAACCTCAGCGAGCGTGCGATGGACGCACCTCGGGTGTCAGCAGCGTGCGGCGGGGGGACGGTCGGAGGGAGCGGGGAGAAAACCCGAGAAGGCCGCGAGCGCGGCCTGGGGGGCAGCGTGGCCGTGGCTGGCCAGCGCGAGTTCGGGCAGCACGGTGGGCATTACCGCGCCGAGCGCGCATGCCGAGCATGCGCTGCAAGTGCCGTTGGCGCCGTGCCCGGCGTGGTGGCTCTTGGCATGGTGATCGGGATGGGCCGGGTGGGCGGCGGCATCCGCCATATCGTCCACGTCGTGCGGCGCGGCCGTCGTTTCCTCGCAGTGCGCGCCGGCATGGCCGGCCAGGGCCGCTTCCGCCTGTGACTTCATGGCGGCGTGGCGCAGCATCATGGAGTCGATGGCCGGCGAATCGGCCGGCATGAGCGCCCCGGGCGATGCCTGGATCGACTGCGCCGTGCTGCACACCATCATGACTGCCGCCGCGATACCCTGTGCGGGCAGCGCGATCATGGCAAGACACAGCAGGAAGCAGCTCAGGAGGCGTTTCATCGAGGCCGGGCGAAAATGGATGCGGTATTGTACCTGCATTGAAAGCCGCGCGACCATGACGCCAACATGACAATGCTGACATCTTCGGCCATCGTTGCGAATCCTCGTATAGCGTGTCGGTGTGTTGCGAGCGGCGCGAGGGATGGTGGACAGCCGCTGGCTGGCCAGGAGTGAATGGAAATGCGCATACTGATTGTGGAAGACGAGCCCAAGGCGGGGGATTACCTGCGCAAGGGCCTGGGTGAATCCGGCTTCGTGGTGGACCTCGCGCGCGACGGCGTGGACGGGCTTGCCCACGCGCGCGGGCAGGAGTACGACCTCATCGTGCTCGATGTCATGCTGCCTGGCATGGACGGCTGGAAGGTGTTGCAGGAGCTGCGCCGCGAGCGCGATACGCCGGTGCTGTTCCTCACCGCGCGCGACGAACTGTCAGACCGCCTCAAGGGCCTGGAGCTCGGCGCGGACGACTATATGGTCAAGCCCTTCGCCTTTGCCGAACTGGTCATGCGCATCCGCACCATCCTGCGGCGCGGACCGCTGCGCGAGAGCGAACTGATCGAGGTGGCGGACCTGCAGATCGACACTGTCAAGCGCCGCGTCACGCGCGACGGGCAGAAGCTCGAACTGACCTCCAAGGAGTTCACGCTGCTGCAATTGCTGGCGCGCCGCCGTGGCGAAGTGCTGTCGCGCTCGCTGATCGCCTCCCATGTGTGGGACATGAACTTCGACAGCAACACCAATGTCGTCGATGTCTCCATCCGGCGCTTGCGCGCCAAGGTCGACGATCCTTTTCCCCGCAAGCTGATCCATACCCGTCGCGGCATGGGCTACGTGCTCGAGGACGAGGATACGCAATGATCCGGGCGTCATGATGCGTTCCGTGCTGCGCCTGCCCGCTTCGCTCACTGCCCGCATGGCGCTGGCCTATGGCGCGGCGACCGTGGCCATTCTGGTGGCGGTGGGCACCTACCTGGCCAGCGCGCTCGCTACCCAGTTGCAGGAGCGCGACGAAGGCGAACTGGTCGGCGAAGTGCTGCTGGTGCGCCATCTGCTGCGCGAAGTCAGCACCGAAGCCGAGGTCCGCGCCGACACGCATCGCTTCGCCGATCTCGCGCTCGGCCACGAAGGCCTGATCCTGCTGGTACGTGGCAGTCAGGGCGAGCCCCTGGTGACGCTCAATCCGCGCCATGAGCCGGTGCCGGTACTCCCGGTGCTGCCGGCCACCGCGGCGCCGGACAAGACGCTGCTGCGGACCTGGTACCCCCGCAACGGCGTGGCCTCGCGCGGCATCGCCGCGCTGGGCCAGCTCGGCGATAGCGAACGCACCGTCGAGATCGTGGTGCTGCGCGATGCCGGCTACCGTGTCGCCTTGATGAAAGCCTACCAGTCGCAGATGCTGTGGGCGACGCTGTGCGGGGCCGCGGTGGCGGCCGGCCTTGGCTACCTGCTGGCGCGGCGCGGCCTGCGGCCGCTGCGGCGCATGGCCGAAGACGCCTCCGCCGTGACCATGAGCAGGCTCGCCACGCGTCTCGACGCCGGGCAGGCACCCACCGAGCTGCGCGCGCTCGTCGACGCGCTCAACGACATGCTTGCCCGTCTGGAAGACAGCTTCCACCGGCTCTCAGAGTTCTCGGCCGATCTGGCGCACGATTTCCGCACCCCGATTAGCAACCTGATCGGCCAGACCCAGGTCACGCTCGGCCACAGCCGCCCGGTGCAGGAATACGAAAACCTGCTCGAGTCCAACCTGGAAGAATACGAGCGCCTCGCCCGCATGATCGAGAACATGCTGTTTCTCGCCCGCGCCGATCACGCACAGGTCGCCATGAAGGTGCGCGCGCTGGATGCGCGCGCCGAACTCGACAAGGTAGCGGAGTATTTCGAGGCCGTGGCCGCGGACCGCGACATCAAGGTGCGGCTGGCCGGGCACGGCATCGTGCGTGCCGACCAGACCCTGCTGCGGCGCGCCGTGACCAACCTCGTGGAAAACGCCTTGCGACACGCCCCCGCCGGCAGCGCCGTCGACATCCGCGTGACGGCCGACAGTGCCGCCACCACCATCCGGGTCGGCAACGGCGGCGCGGGCATCGCGCCGGACGCGCTGCCGCATGTGTTCGGCCGCTTCTACCGCGGCGATCCCGCGCGCAGCAACTCTTCCACTTCCACCGGGCTGGGGCTGGCGATCGTCGACACCATCATGCGCCTGCATGGCGGCCGCGTCAGCGCGCGCAGCCGTCCCGGGGAGACGGTGCTGGAGTTGTCGTTTCCGGTAGCGAACCCCTCGGCGGAACGCGCCAGCGGGTAGGCCGCCTTGCGGCGGCGCGCGGCCTGCGGACCGGCTGCGCGCTCTGCGCGCCATGCGGCAGGACCATCCTCATGGCCCTGCGCCACGACTTCGGCTACGGCACGATCAGCCTTCCGGGAGTGCCGGCGCCATTGGCGTGCCGGCTCCGGCTTCCTCCCGCTCCTCCTTCTCCTCGTTCTCCTCCTTCTCCCACTCATCGCGCCGGTGCGCCAGCCGGTAAAGCACCGGCAGCACCAGCAGCGTCAGCGCGGTGGAAGACAAGATTCCCCCGATCACCACCGTGGCCAGCGGCCGCTGTACCTCGGCCCCGGTGCCGGTGGCGATCGCCATCGGGATAAAGCCGAGCGAGGCCACCAGCGCGGTCATCAGCACAGGGCGCAGGCGGGTGAGGGCGCCGGTGTGGATGGCCTCGTCCAGGCCCTTGCCTTCYTCGCGCAGGCTGCGGATGAASGASAGCATCACCAGKCCRTTGAGCACCGCSACSCCSGACAGYGCGATRAAGCCSACCGCGGCGGAGATGGACAGCGGAATGCCGCGCAGCCATAGCGCGAGGATGCCGCCGGTGAGCGCGAAGGGGATGCCGGTGAAGACGAGCAGGCCGTCGCGCATGTTGCCGAACATGGCGAACAGCAGCACGAACACCATCAGCAGTGCCACCGGCACCACGATCTGCAGGCGGGTGGTGGCGGACTGGAGTTGCTCGAAGGTGCCGCCCCAGGTAACCCAGTAGCCAGCCGGGATCTTGATCTGGCGGTCCAGCGCAGCCATGGCTTCGGGGACGAAGCTGCCGACGTCGCGGCCGCGCACGTTGGCGCTGACGACGATGCGGCGCTTGCCGTTCTCGCGCGAGACCTGGTTGGGGCCGGGCGCGAGCGTGAGCGTGGCGATCTCGCCGAGCGGGATGTAGCTGGTGGGGGCGGCCTCTGCGTTGCGCGCGGCGCCGCCCCTGGGCAGCGGGATGGGCAGGCGGCGCAGGGCTTCGACGTCGGCGCGGATGCCTTCGGGCAGGCGCACGCCGATATTGAAGCGGCGGTCGCCCTGGAAGAAGATGCCGGCGTCGCGTCCGCCCACGGCGATGGCGACGGTGTCCTGCACATCGGTCATGTTCAGGCCGTAGCGTGCCGCGCGGGCGCGATCGACATCCACCGTGAGCACCGGCAGGCCGCTGGTCTGCTCGACCTTGACCTCGGCGGCGCCGGAGATCGCCTGCAGTACGCCGGCGACTTTCTGCGCGGTGTCTTCCAGTACCTGGTTGTCGTCGCCGAAGATCTTGATGGCGACATCGCTGCGCACGCCGGAGATCAGYTCGTTGAAGCGYARCTGGATCGGCTGCGAGAACTCGTACTTGTTGCCAGGGATGGTTTCCAGTTCGGCTTCCATCTGCGCCAGCAGTTGCTCGCGCGGCTTGCGCGGATCGGGCCACTGCGCGCGCGGCTTGAGCATGATGTAGCCGTCGGAGGCGTTGGGCGGCATGGGGTCGGAGGCGATCTCGGCAGTGCCGGTGCGGGCGAAGACGCGTTCGATCTCGGGGAATTTCGCCTTCAGCCGGGTCTCGATCTGCTGCTGCATGGCGACCGACTGGGTCAGGCTGGTGCCGGGTATGCGCAGCGCCTGCACGGCGAAATCGCCTTCGTTCAGGTTGGGAATGAACTCGCTGCCCAGGCGCGTGGCGAGCAGGCCGCTGAGCAGCACCGCGACGGCGGCGAACGTCAGCACCACGGGCGTGTTGGCGATGCTCTTGCCGAGCAGGGGGGCATAGGCGCGCTTGGCCCACAGCATGAGGCGGTTTTCCTTCTCGGCGACCTTGTCGCCGATGAACAGCGCCACCGCGGCCGGCACGAAGGTGACGGACAGGATCATCGCGCCGACCAGCGCCAGCACCACGGTCATGGCCATGGGATGGAACATCTTTCCTTCCACGCCGGTGAGCGCGAAGATAGGGATGTACACGATCATGATGATGAGCTGGCCAAAGACCAGCGCGCGGCGGGCCTCCTTCGATGCGGCGAAGACTTCGTGAAAGCGCTCGCTGCGCGTGAGCGGCCTGCCGTGGTGCTGCTGGGCATGGGCCAGGCGGCGCACGCAGTTCTCCACGATGACAACGGCGCCGTCGACGATGATGCCGAAGTCCAGCGCGCCGAGGCTCATCAGGTTCGCGCTGATCTTGTAGGTCACCATGCCGGTGAAGGTAAACAGCATGGACAGGGGGATCACCAGGGCCGTGATCACGGCTGCGCGCAGGTTGCCGAGGAACAGGAAGAGGATGACGATGACCAGCACCGCGCCTTCGACCAGGTTCTTCTTGACGGTGGCGATGGCGCGATCCACCAGCAGGGTGCGGTCATAAACCGTGACGGCCCTGACGCCTTCCGGCAGCGAGCGGTTGATGGCCTCCATACGCTTGTCCACCGCCTGCGATACGGCCCGGCTGTTCTCGCCGATCAACATGAAGACGGTGCCGAGCACGACTTCGCGCCCGTTGTCGGTGGCGGCACCCGTGCGCAGTTCGCGCCCGATGCCTACGTCGGCGAGGTCGCGGATGCGGATCGGCTGGCCTTGCGCGCTGCCGACGATGATCTCGCGGATATCGTCGACCGACCTGACCTGGCCTGGTGCGCGCACCAGGTACTGCTCGCCGCGCCGCTCGATGTAGCCGGCGCCCACGTTAGCGTTGTTCTTCTCCAGCGCGGCCACCACGTCCTGCAGGCTCAGGCCATAGGAAGCCAGCCGCTCAGGGCTGGGCGCCACCAGGTATTCCTTGGCGAAGCCGCCGATGGAGTTGATCTCGGTCACGCCGGGCACGGTGCGCAGCTGTGGCTTGATGACCCAGTCCTGGATCTCGCGCAGGTCGGTGGGCGTGTAGGCGCTGCCGTCGGGCTTCCTGGCGCCGTCTTCGGCTTCCACGGTCCACAGGTAGATCTCGCCCAGGCCGGTCGAGATCGGGCCCATCTGCGGGGCCACGCCGGGCGGGAGGTTGCGCGCGGCCTCCTGGATGCGCTGGTTGACGAGCTGGCGCGCGAAGTAGATGTCAGTGCCGTCCTTGAAGATCACCGTCACCTGCGACAGCCCGTAGCGCGACAGCGAGCGCGTCTGTTCCAGCCCCGGCAGGCCGGACATCGCGGTCTCGATCGGGTAGGTGACGCGCTGCTCGGTCTCGAGCGGCGAATAGCCAGTTGCGGCGGTGTTGACTTGCACCTGCACGTTGGTGATGTCGGGCACGGCGTCGATGGGCAGCCGGCTGTAGTTGTAGACGCCGAGCGCGGCCATGGCGAATACGGCGAGCAGCACCATCCAGCGCTGCGCGATGGCGAAGCGGATAAGTCGTTCGAACATGAGGGTCTCCGCCTTAGTGGCTGTGCTCGGCGCCGGCCTTGCCGAGCTCTGCCTTGATCACGAAGCTGTTGCCTGCCACGTATTTCCAGCCGGTCCTGAGGCCATGCGTGATCTCGACCAGCTTGCCGTCGCTGCGGCCGGTCTTGACCGGCTGGGCCAGGAAGCCGCCCGGCACGACGACGAACACCACCTGCTGGTCGCCGTTGCTCTGCAGCGCCTGCGCGTCGATGGCGACCGGCACGTCGGCGCTGGAATCGGTGACGGCCACGGTGACGAACAGCCCCGGGCGCCAGGCCATCTTCGGGTTGGGCAGCGTGACGCGTGCCGTGGCGGTACGGGTCTGCTGGCCGAGCAGGGAGCCGACGTAGGACACCTTGCCGCCGGCCTTGCCGTCGAAGGCCGTGGAGGCAATCCGCACCTTCTCGCCGACGCGCACGCGGTCCAGATCCTTGGGCGCGATCACGAACTCGGCCCATACGCTGCTGAGATCCGAGATGGTGAAGACATTGGCGTCCGCCGCCACGGCTTCGCCGAGCGCGAGGTGCTTCTCCACCACGGTGCCGTCGAATGGCGCCCGCAGCTCGAAGCGGTTCAGTGCGCGCGCATTGCCCGCGTTGCCACTGGCACCGATGGCGGTGAGCTTCTGCGTGGCGTTCTGGGTGGCGATGCGGGCTTCCTGCAGCGCGGTGCGCGCCGCAAGATAGTCCTGTTCGGCCGAGATCCTGTCCTCCCACAGCTTTTTCTCGCGGCGGAAGGTGGATTCGGCGAGTTCCAGGCGCTTCTGCGCGGCCAACAGTTCGCTGCGCTGGTCCGACAACACGGTGCTGGCCAGCACCGCCAGCAGGTCGCCCTTCTTCACCTGCTGGCCGAGGTTGGCGGAGACATTTTCCACCACGCCGGCCACGCGTGGCACCACGTGGGCGGTGCGGTCCTCGTTGAAGCGGATCTCGCCGGGGAAGGCAACGGTGCMTTCGATACGCGCCGGGCCGGCGCTCTGCAATGCCAGCCCCGCGCCCTGGATCTGCTCTGGCGTCATCTCGATGCGACCTTCCTCCCTGGCCAGCTTGATGGCAAGCGGTGCACTCGCACCTGGCAACGTCACGTCCAGGCGGGCTTCGAAAGCATGGGGCTCGTCGATGGCGCCTTCGCTCTGCAGATAGGACTGCGCTGGCCTGAAGGCGAGGGTTTCGGCCTCGCCGGTGAGCCGCAGCAAGCGTCCGGAGATCTTGACGCTGCCGGGTGCGACCGGCTTGCCTGCCTGCGCGGCCCAGACATGCATGCGCGGCGCGTCCTGGCCGGCGGCGCCTTCGGCCACCAGCACTTCGACCGTGGCGTCGCCCTGGCGGAACAGCTGGCCGCCGTTGGGGCCGGTGGTGCTGGCGTGGTGTTCGGCGTCGCCGTGCGCGTCCGCGTCGTCGTGCGCGGCGCCGGGCCTGGCGCCGTGATGCTCGTTGTCATTGTGGGCGGCAGCCTCGGCATGGGTGCCGCTGCCGTGCCCGTGTCCGTCCGCGCCGCCGTTGCCACGCCCGACGAAAATCAGCGCCGCGCCGGCCAGCGCGCCGCCGGCCAGGATGATGGCGACGGCCGTTTTCTGCTTGGTGTTCATTGCCATGATGGAATTCCTTTTGAGCCCTGACGGCGCTAGCGGCCGAGAATGCGGTCGATGGTGGTGGCGGCCTGGTAGGCGCTGGCGACCACGCCGAGATAGCGGATGCGTGCCTGGAACCACGTACGCTGCGCATCGAGCACGTCGAGGAAGTTGAACTTRCCGGCTTCGAAGCCGCGCGTGGCTGCATCGAATGCTTGCCGGGCGGCAGGCAGCACCGTGCTCCTGAGCGTTTCGGCCGAGGTGCGCGACACGGTCAGTTGCTGCGCGGCCTGCTGCAGTTCCCTGGACAGCCGCACCTGCGTGGCGCGGTACTCGTCCGCGGCCTTGTCGGCCTGACGCATGGCGGCGTACAGGTTGCCCTGGTTGCGGTCGAACAGCGGCAACGGCAGCGCCACGCCGAGCACCGGCATGGTGCCGCGATCCGAGGCGTTGTCGCGCTTGCTGCCAAGGCTGACGGTCAGGTCCGGATACTGGCGGCTGCGCTCCACGCCGATCACGGCCTGGCGCCGCTCCAGTTCAAGCCGGCTGCTTGCCAGTTCGGGCGCGGCGTCGAGCGCCTGCATCAGGATGGCGCCGTCAGGGCGCGCGGGCAGGGCATCGAGGTTGCCGGCGGCTTCGCTGAAACGGGCTTCGCCGCTGCCCCACAGGCTGGCCAGCGACAGGCGAGCCGTGGCCAGAGCCGCTTCGGCGTCGGCCACCTCGAGTCCGGCATTGGCTTGCTCGACGCGCGCCTTGCTTTCTTCCAGCGGCGCGATCTTGCCGGCGGCCACGCGGCGTGCCGCGGCCTGCGCCCCTTTGGCGGCAATTTCGGCCGAACCGAGCGCCAGCCTGAGCCGTTCCTGCGCGATGACCACGCCGAAGAAGCTCCCGATCACGCTGGCGCGCAGGTCGGTGCGCGTCACGCCAAGCTGGGACTGGGCCAGTTCGCGTGCCTTCTGCGCGGCGCCGATGCGCGCGGCCCGCTTGCCGCCCAGTTCGATGGGCAGGTTGATCTGCGCGGTGGTGGTGCGCGTGTCGCGGCGGTTGTCCTCGAACAGGACCGCCACTTCGGGGTTGGGGATCACCCGCGCCTGGGCGATGCCACCTTCCGTGGCAGCCAGTTCATGGCCAGCGGCGGAGAGCGTGAAGTTGCGCTCGGCCGCCAGGGCCAGGGCATCTTCCAATGTCAGCGCGCCGGCTGGCTCAGCGGAAGATGCGGCAGCCTGCGTGGAAGAGGAGGCAGACGAAGGCGCAGGAGAATGCGCCAAAGAAGGCGCCAAAAAGTCCGAAGAAGGCGCCGCGTCCTGCGCGAACGCGGCCGGGCCGAGCAAAGCTGCCGCCAGCCCGAGCGGCATCACAAATGTTCTCATCGAATTTCACCGGAAGGAAACCAGGGAAGCTCGGCGAGACGAAAGTCTGGAGATGGGTGGAGTCGTCTCGCCGGTCAGGCGGCGAGCGACCACTGCGGACGGTCGGGCGTGGCGCCCGGCGCGGAGAGGAATGACGCGGCAAGCGCGTGGTAGGAGATGGTCATGCCAGGATGCGAGCCCGTGCTGGCAAAGTCCGGCAGCACCAGTTGCGCGCCGGCGAAATGGCAGACCGCGCAATCCAGGTCCGGCAGCTTGGTCTTGCTGCTGCCGTCCTTGGCGTCCCGGCCGTCGGGGCTGTGCTGATCGGTAGCCGCGCCCTGGTGGGCATGACTGTGGTGGCCGAAATGCCAGCTTGCGCCCGCGGCATTGGCGCCGCCGTGCTGACCGTCATGGCCGCAATACGCCGCCGCACCGGCCCAGGCGAACTGGAGCGGCAGAAGGAGGGCGAAAAGCAGGATCAGGAACCGGCGCATGTGGCGGATTATATAGGCAGCGGGTTTGACCATGACGTACGCAGGGGATAAGCAGGCATTTCCCGGGAGATGGCGACAGTGGTGGCCTGCAGGCGCGGACCGGTGATTCGAGCCCGGAAACGGCCGGGGGTTCCCGTGGCCGAAGCGGCATGGCATGCACATTCCCGGCCCGGTAGACGGGGCTTGACCCTGTAGTCGCTCCAGGGTCTTAAATGGCGATAAGCCACAATAAGCAGGGAACACCGCCATGCCTAGCGCAACGCCAGACCAAACCGCCGTCCGTGACCGGAAGGGCAGCAGCCACGACCACGCGCACGACCATGATCATGACCACGGGCACGTTCATGGGCACGTTCATGGACACGTTGATGGCGACGACCACCAGCACGGGCATGGACCGGATGGTGAACAGCATGCGCACCGGCATGCGCCACATGCGCATGACCATCAAGGCCATCGGCACGACCACAACCACGAACACGACCACAAGCACCACCACGCCGGCGAGGCGGCCTGCTGCGGCAGCGCCTGCGCGTCGTCCGGGGTAGCGCCGACAGCCGCCGTGGCGGTGCCGGCGGGCGCGGCAATGGCCACTTATCGTATCGATGCGATGGACTGCCCGACCGAGGAAACCCTGCTGCGCAACAAGCTCGGCGGCATGGCCGGGGTAGCCGCGCTGCAGTTCAACCTGATGCAGCGCGTGCTGACGGTGCACCACACGCTGGATTCGCTGGACCCGGTGGTGCGCGCCATCGAAAGCCTCGGCATGAAGGCCGAGCCGCTGTCGGAGCAGGCGGCCGAACTGGCGCCRCAGGCCGCCAGGCCGTGGTGGCCGCTGGCGCTTGCCGGCGCAGCGGCGCTGGGCGCGGAAGCGGTGGAATGGCTGCACGTGCCGGGGCAGGACTGGCTGGCACCGGTGCTGGCGCTGCTGGCCGTCGCCATCGCCGGCCTCGGCGTGTACAAGAAGGGCTGGATCGCGCTGTCCAACGGCAACCTGAATATCAATGCGCTGATGAGCATCGCCGTGACGGGCGCGATGCTGATCCGGCAGTGGCCGGAAGCGGCCATGGTGATGGTGCTGTTCGCGCTGGCAGAACGCATCGAGGCGGCGTCGCTGGACCGGGCGCGCAATGCGGTGCGCGGCCTGATGGCGATGGCGCCCGAGCAGGCCACGGTAAAGCAGGCGGACGGCAGCTGGCAGGCGGTCGATGCGCGCGCGGTGTCCATCGGCGCGCTGGTGCGGCTGCGCCCGGGCGAGCGCGTGGCGCTGGATGGCCGGGTGCTGCGCGGCCAGTCCACGCTGGACCAGGCGCCGATCACAGGCGAGAGCGTGCCGGTGGACAAGGGCGTGGGCGATGCGCTGTTCGCCGGCACCATCAACCAGGCCGGCGAGTTGGAATACGAAGTGACCGCGGCCGCCAGCGGCTCCACGCTCGCGCGCATCATCCACGCGGTCGAGGCCGCGCAGGGCAGCCGCGCTCCCACGCAGCGCTTTGTCGACCGCTTTGCCCGCGTGTACACGCYGCTGGTCTTCCTCGGCGCGGTGCTGGTGGCGGTGGTCCCGCCGCTGGCGCAGGGCGGCGACTGGAGCGCGTGGATCTACAAGGCCCTGGTGCTGCTGGTGATCGCCTGCCCGTGCGCGCTGGTGATCTCGACGCCGGTGACCATTGTCAGTGGACTGGCTGCGGCGGCGCGGCGCGGCATCCTGGTCAAGGGCGGGGTCTATCTCGAACAGGGCAAGGATCTAGCGTGGCTGGCGCTGGACAAGACGGGCACCATCACGCACGGCAAGCCGGTGCAGACCGACTACCTGCCGCTGGGCGAAGTCGTCGCGGGTGGCGCCGCGGCGAGCGACGCGGCCCGCGTGGTCGCGGCCAGCCTCGCGGGCCGCTCGGACCACCCAGTGTCGATGGCGGTGGCCAGCGCCGCGCGCGCCGCAGGCATCGCGCTGCTCGATGTGCGGGACTTCGCGGCGCTGCCCGGCTACGGCGTGAGCGGCACCGTCAACGGCCGCGCCTACTATCTCGGCAACCACCGCCTGATCCATGAGCGCGGGCTGTGCTCGCCCGAACTCGAGGCCACGCTGGAAGCGCTGGAGCGGCAGGGCAAGACGGTGGTGCTGCTCGGTGCCGATCACGGTGTCGAGGCCCTGTTCGGCGTGGCCGACACGGTCAAGGAGAGCAGCCGCCAGGCAGTGGCCGAGCTGCATGCGCTGGGCGTGCGCACGCTGATGCTGTCGGGCGACAACCCGCACACGGCGCAGGCCATCGCCGGGCAGGTGCAGATCGACGAGGCGCGCGGCAACCAGTTGCCGCAGGACAAGGCGGATGCCATCGCCGCGCTGAGCGTGAAAGGTGGCGAAGGGCAGGCGCGCGCGGCCGGCAGCGGCAAGCGCGTGGTGGTGGGCATGGTGGGCGACGGCGTCAACGACGCGCCCGCGCTGGCGCGCGCGGATATCGGCTTCGCCATGGGCGCGGCCGGCACCGACACCGCCATCGAAACCGCGGACGTGGCGCTGATGGACGACGATCTGCGCAAGATCCCCGCCTTCATCCGCCTGTCGCGGCGTACCTCGGCGATCCTGAAGCAGAACATCGTGCTGGCGCTCGGCATCAAGGCGGTTTTCCTCGTGCTGACCGCGCTCGGCCTGGGCACCATGTGGATGGCGGTGTTCGCCGACATGGGCGCGAGCCTGCTGGTGGTGTTCAACGGCCTGCGCCTGGCCAAGGCGGGGCGGGGATAAAACGACCGCGCCCCCGGGAAAGGGGGCGCGGCAGTCATTCCGGTGCGGCTCAGGGCTGGATGATCAGCTCGCCGCTGCGGCCTTCGATGGCGCCCCAGGTCACCGGGGCCTGCGGCAGGGCCGAGCGGTCCAGGTGGCGGTAAAAGGTGGCCATCGATACCAGCTCGTGGCCCTGCGCGCGCCAGCCGTCCAGCAGCCGGTTGAACACCGGCGCCAGCTTGCCGCCTTCCAGCTCGGTATGCAGCGTGAAGACATGATCGCGCTCGCCTTCGCTCAGGCGCAGGACAGCGGTGTGGACATTGTCCTCGGTCAGGCCATCCGTGCCGATCAGCTCGTCGAGCGTGGGCAGCGTGGTCGGCATCTGCACGTGGCGGCACGCCACGCCGTCGACGGTCGGAATGTAGGGCGCGGTCCCGCGTCCATCGGACGCATAGACCATGCCCCAGTCGTCGATCTGGCGGAAGGCCTCGTCGTTCATCTGCCAGCCCGCCGCGCCGTGGGTGGGCGGCGCCTCGCCGAAGATATCCACGTAGCGGTCGAAGGCGCTCTGCATCTGGCGCCGGGTCCAGGCGGCATCGCGCCCGCGCACATTGTCCTGCCAGTAGACGTGGTCCCAGGTATGGATGCCGCACTCATGGCCGGCCGCGCGCGCCGCGCGCATCTCGGCGGCGCCCTTGCGGCCAATGTCGGGGCCGGGCAGCAGCACGCCGTACATCAGCGTGCGCAGGCCGTAGTTGGAGACCACCGAGGTGCGCGACACCTTCTGCAGGAAGCCGGGGCGAAACACCCGCCGCAGTGCCCAGCCGGTGTGATCCGGCCCGAGACTGAAGAGAAAGGTCGCCTCGGCCCGCACGCGGGCCAGCATGGCGAGCAGCGCCGGCACGCCTTCGCGGGTACCGCGCAGCGTGTCGACGTCGACCTTGAGGGCGATACGGGCCATCGGGCGCGCCTTAGTTGGCCGAGTCGACCAGGGTACGCGCTTCCACCACCTTGCCGCGGTAGGCTTCGAAGATCGCGCGCAGCGCGTCTTCCATGCCGACCGAGGGCTTCCAGCCCAGYTCTTCSATSGTGTTGTCGATCTTCGGCACRCGGTKCTGCACGTCCTGGTAGCCCTTGCCGTAGAAGTCGCCCGAAGACGTTTCCACGATCTGGGTTTGCTTGGCCAATTCGGCGTATTCCGGGTAGTCGGCGGCCATCTTCAGCATCATCTCGGCCAGTTCGCGCACCGAGTGGATATTGGCCGGATTGCCGATGTTGTAGATCTTGCCGGTGGCCACGCCTTCCGGGTTCTCGATGATGCGCATCAGGGCGCTGATGCCGTCGGTGATGTCCGCGAAGGCACGTTTCTGCGCGCCGCCGTCGACCAGCTTGATCGGCTCGCCGCGCACGATATGGCCGAGGAACTGGGTCACCACGCGCGAGGAACCTTCCTTCGATTCGAAGATCGAGTCCAGGCCGGCGCCGATCCAGTTGAACGGGCGGAACAGGGTGTAGTTCAGGCCTTGCTCCATGCCGTAGGCGTGGATCACGCGGTCCATCAGCTGCTTGGAGCAGGCATAGATCCAGCGCGGCTTGTTGATCGGGCCGCAGATCAGCTCGGAGGTCTCGGGATCGAACTCGTCGTCGTGGCACATGCCGTACACCTCGGAGGTGGACGGGAACACCAGGTGCTTGCCGTACTTCACGGCGGCACGCACGATCGGCAGGTTGGCTTCGAAGTCGAGCTCGAACACGCGCAGGGGCTGGCGCACGTAGGTGGCCGGGGTGGCGATGGCCACCAGGGGCAGGACCACGTCGCACTTGCGGATGTTGTACTCGATCCACTCCTTGTTGATGGTGATGTCACCTTCGAAGAAGTGCATGCGCGGGTGATCGATCAGGTCGCCCAGGCGATCGCTGGACATGTCCATGCCGTAGACTTCCCACGGCGTGGTTTCGAGAATGCGGCGCGTCAGGTGATGGCCGATGAAGCCGTTGACGCCAAGAATCAGGACCTTTTTCATCGGTTTTCCTCTTTGGATTGTGCAGTAAGAAATGTAGAGAGTACGTCGGGCGAAACGGCTTGTGCCGGTGCACCCGCGTCGAGTAATGCCTGGATCAGGATCGTGCCGCCGTCGCCGCACAAGCCGATGATCTGTCCGCCTGCCACGTGCAGGCCGGGACGGGCGCCGGCGGGCAGCCCGGCGCTAGCGGCCGGATTGCCATGCGGGCGGCGCGCCTGTGCCACCACGAAACGCCGCCCGCCCACGTCGGTGAAGGCGCCGGGATAGGGCGGCGCGACGGCGCGCACCAGGTTGTAGACCTGGGCGGCGCCTTGCTGCCAGTCGATGCGGCCGTCCTCCGGCTTGCGGCCGGAAAAATAGCTGCCTTCGGCGAGGCGGTTGGGCAACTGGACGATATTGCCGGCCATCATGGCGGGCAGGGCACGCCATAGCGTCTGCTCGGCCGCCACGGTCACCTTCTCGAAGACTTCGCCCGCGGTGTCGTCCGGCAGGATCGGCACGGAAGTCTGGTCGACGATATAGCCGGCATCCGGCTTGGCTTCCATGGCGTGCAGCGTCGCGCCGGTTTCGCTTTCACCGTGCAGCACTGCCCAGTTCACCGGCACGCGGCCGCGGTACTTCGGCAGCAGCGAGCCATGCATGTTGAACGCGCCCCGCGGTGCCAGCGCCAGCACCGCCGCGGGAATCATCGAGCGGTAGTAGAAGGAGAAGATCGCGTCCGGGCGCGCGGCAGCCACTGCCTGCGCGATCGCGGGGTCGCGCGGATCTTCGCCATAGGTGAAAGGTATGCCGAGCTCGGCGGCGGTATCGGCGACGCGGCGGAACCAGATGTTCTCGTCCGCGCGGTCGCGGTGCGTGATGACCAGCGCCACTTCCACGCCGCGCGCATGCAGCACGCGCAGGCAGCGGTCGCCGACGTTGTGATAGGCGAAGACTACTGCGCGCACGATGAGGGCTCCGCGATTTTCTGCTGTTCGGGGTTGCCTTCCAGCACGGCCTGGATGCGGTAGCGCGGGCGGTTGCGTACTTCCTGGTAGATGCGGCCGATGTACTCGCCCAGCAGGCCGATGCCGAACAGCATGATGCCCACCAGGAAAAAGTTGAAGGCCAGCAGGGTGAACACACCCTGGACTTCCGCGCCAAGCAGGAAGCGGCGTACCAGCAGCACCACCACCAGCCCGGCCGAAGCCAGCGAGAGCAAGGTGCCGATGGCCGAGAACCATTGCAGCGGCACGATCGAGAAGCCGGTCACCAGGTCGAAGTTCAGCCGGATCAGCTGGAACAGCGAGTACTTGGATTCGCCGGCGTGGCGCTGCTCGTGCTCCACCATGATTTCCACCGGATTGGAGGAGAACGTGTACGCCAGCGCGGGGATGAAGGTATTGACTTCGCGGCAGGCATTGATGGTGTCGACCACGTCGCGGTCATAGGCGCGCAGCATGCAGCCCTGGTCCGTCATCTTGATGCGCGTGATGCGCTCGCGCAAACGATTCATGGCGCGCGAGGCAATGCGGCGGAACGCCGTGTCGTTACGCTCGCGGCGGATGGTGCCGACGTAGTCGTGGCCTTCGCGCATGGTCGCCACCAGGCGCGGGATTTCCTCCGGCGGGTTCTGCAGGTCGGCATCCAGCGTGATCACGATCTTGCCGCGGGTCTGCTCGAAGCCGGCCAGGATGGCCATGTGCTGGCCAAAGTTGCCGTTGAACAGCACCACGCGCGTGACGTCGGGGCGCAGGCGGTACTGGCTGGCCAGGATCTGCGCCGAGCGGTCGCGGCTGCCGTCGTTGATGAAGATGATCTCGTAGCTGCAGGCGAGACTGTCCATCGCCGGGTAGAGACGGTCGAACAGGGCTTGCAGGCCGTCTTCCTCGTTGTAGACGGGAATGACGACGGAAACCTCGACGGGGCTTATTTGAGGAGGCGTTTGCATGTTTCGCTGAGAGTTGCGCAGACCCGTTCCACGTCGGCGGACTGCATGGCAGGGAACATCGGCAGAGTGACGATGCCCCGTCCGATGCGCTCGGCATGTGGCAGCATGCCTTCGCGCCAGCCAAGGGAGCGGTAGTAAGAAAACAGGTGGAGGGCGGGATAGTGCACGCCGGTGCCGACGCCGCGCTCGCGCATGCCTTCCATGACGGCGGTGCGGCCGCCCTCGATGCGCGCGGCCGGCAGCACCACCTGGAACATATGCCAGTTGGTGGTGGCCAGTTCGCCGTCGCGCGGCAGCGGCAGCTCGATGCCGAGCTCGGCCAGGCCGGCGTCGGCGGCGCAGCGGAAATAGGCTTCGGCCAGTTCGGCGCGGCGCGCGGTGACACGGTCGAGGTGTGCCAGCTGCGACAGGCCGATGGCGGCATTGACGTCGGTCAGGTTGAACTTGCCGCCCGGTTCTTCGACATCCATGCCGTCCATGCCGGTGCGAATCACGCCTTGCAGGCGCAGGCGCTCGGCACGCAGGGCTTCTTCGGGCGAGTTCATCACCAGGCAGCCGCCTTCGACGCTGGTGATGTTCTTGTTGGCCTGGAAGCTGAAGCTGACCAGGTCGCCGAAGGCGCCGATGCGCTGGCCGCGCCAGCGCGAATCGATGGCCTGGGCGGCGTCCTCGATCACGCGCAGGCCATGCTTGCGCGCGATGGCGTAGAGGCGGTCCATGTCGACCGGCAGGCCCGACAGGTAGACCGGCATGATGGCGCGCGTGCGCGGCGTGATGGCGGCTTCCACGGCGTCGAGATCGAGGTTGCGCGTGCGCGGGTCGATATCGACGAAAACCGGCTTTGCACCCACCGCGACCACCACGTTGGCGGTCGCCACCCAGGTGATCGGCGTGGTGATGACCTCGTCGCCGGGGCCAATGTCGGCCACGCGCAAGGCGATCTCCATGGTTGCCGAACCATTGGCGAAGGTGCGCACCGGACGGCCGCCGAAGAGCGCGGACAGCGCATCCTCGAACGCGTGCATCTTGGGGCCGGAAGTGATCCAGCCCGAGGCCAGTACCTTGCCGACTTCGGCAATGGCGTCGGCGTCGATCACCGGCTTCACGAAGGGCAGGAAATCTTGGGCTGCGGGTGCGGTCATGGCGGTCAGGCTTGTTGGTGCAATGGTACGGTGATCAGGAGCGGGCAATCAGGAACACGCCGGCGAGAATCAGCAGGATGCCTGCCACGCGCATCGGGCCGATCATTTCGCCGAACAGCCACCAGGCCGCCAGCGCATTCACCACGTAGCCGAGCGACAGCATCGGGTAGGCAATGGAGACGTCCACGCGCGACAGGCCCACGATCCACACGCCCACGCTCACCACGTAGAGCGTGAGGCCGGCCAGCACGGGCCACTGCGTCAGCACGCGCAGCGCCGTGGTGAACAGCGTGGCGCGCTCCAGGGTGATGGCGCCCACGGCGTTGGTGCCAGCCTTGAGCAGCAGCTGCGCGCACGCGTTGAGCAGCACGCCGGTAAAGATGAAAGCGAAAGTCGATAGCGTCATGGCGCGCGGTTCGGTTCTGGCTGGGTTGCCGCCGGCGCCTGGCCGGGCGGCGGGAAATTGGTGACCGCCACGCGGCGCTTGTCCTGCCCGATCTTGTACATCGGCACCTTGCGCTCTTCCAGCAGGCGGTAGGTCGCGGCCGACATGATACCTACGGCATGCTGGCCGTCCTGCCATTTTGCAATAAAGGCATCCAGGCTGGGCAGCCATTTCTGCGGTTCCTGCTTGGTGCCGAATTCAAGCTCGTCCGGCCATTCCACCATGATGGTGGTGCGGCGCAGGTAGTAAGGCAGGGTGTGGTCCAGCATGCGCACGCCATAGATGGGCATGTCGTCGGTCAGCACGGCCTCGATGGCCGGCACCATGTCCACGCCGGAGGTCGGCCGTCCCATCACTTCGTGACCGAGCAGCGCGACCGTGAAGCTGCTGAGCATGGCCAGGGCGTAGACCGTGATGCTTACCATCAGGCCCTTGGCCGCCAGCAGCCACCGCGCCAGGAAGATTCCGCCCAGCATCAGCACGAAGGCCGCGCCGACCCAGACCGCGAACAGCCGGTACAGCTCGTTGGGCGTATTGTCGGAATTCAGCGTGGCCACGTACGGGCTGGCGAGCAGGCCGATGGCGGCGATCACCAGCATGCCGTTGAGCTGCCGGCGCCAGTTGCGCTCGTCGATGTACTGCAGCGCCACCGCCGCAAGCATTCCCAGCGCGGGAAAGATCGGCACGATGTATCCGGGCAACTTGGAGCCCGACAGGCTGAAGAAGACGAAGATGGCAATGGCCCACACGGCCAGCAGCAGCGCCGGCTGGAACGGCCTGGCGGCCGTGCCGCGCGCCGCGGCAGCGCGGGCGTCCACGCGTTCGCCCCGCACCACCTGCCACATGCGCGGCATCAGGCCCAGCCAAGGCAGGAAGCCGGCCACCAGCAGGGGCACGAAGTACCAGAGCGCGCCCTTGCGCGAGTGCACCGTCGAGGTGTAGCGCTGCCAGTGCTCATGGATAAAGAAGAAATTGAGGAACTCGGGGTTGCGCTCCGACACCAGCCAGAACCACGGCACCGTGACGATCAGCATCAGGACGATGCCGCTGACCAGGTGCAGGCGCTTCCACAGGCCGAAATCGCGCGAGATCACCGTGTAGATCACCAGCACCAGGCCGGGCAGCGCAATGCCCACCAGGCCCTTGGTCAGGATCGCCACGCCCATGGCCACCCAGCAGGCCCACATCCAGTAGCGGCGGCCGGCCGGGGTGGCGTCGGGGTGCTGGGCCAGCAGCATGAAGGCCAGTACGCAGGCCATGGCGCCGGACAGCGTCATGTYGAGCGAATTGAAGTGCGAAGCAACGCTCCACATCGGTGCGGCAGCCAGCACCAGGCCGGTCAGGAGCGCCGCGCGGGCGCCATACCAGCGGGATGCCGCCAGCATCGACACCACCAGGCCGACCATGCCGGACAGCGCCACGCACAGCCGTGCCTGCCAGTCGCCCACGCCGAACAGCGTGTACGACAGCGCCGTCACCCACATGTGGAAGGGCGGCTTCTCGAAATACTTCAGCGCGTTGTAACGGATCGTGACCCAGTCGCCGGTGGCGAACATTTCGCGGGCGATCTCGCCATAGCGGCCCTCGTCGGAGCGCAGCAGATGGCGCGCCTCGAGCGTGCCGAACCAAACCAGGAGAATAAACAGGCTGACCAGGATAATCGCCGTGGTGGGCAGGCCGGCAGATTGCGAAACACCTTGTGCGGTGCTTCGCGAGGTTTCTCGCGAGGTCACGGAACTACGCATACGTCTCCTGGAAACGGTCGGATGGGCGTCATGCACTGATGACGGGCGATTCCTGGCCGGACCCGGCAAGGCCTGGTGCCTTGCCGTGCCGCCGGAACGCCGGTTTCGGCCGTGGGTGCGCCCGTGCATCGCGTGCCAATGGCCAGCCCGATTTATCTGTTTCGGGGGCGGCTCGCATGCAGGGAACACATCACAACGCAGCAGCCGTCGCTTTGGTGGACAACAAGGCCAAAGCGCTTGCCAGCGCCGGCCGCCTGGGCTGGATTGGCAAACGGCAAACCGCGCCCTCAATGTGGCGCGGCGCGCAATGTTAGCACGACAGCCCGCACCCGCCGCCGCTCGGGCGGGCAGGCAAGCCGAAGCGTCACCCGGACAAGCGGCATGTCAGCCCGGAAGCGGCGCAGTCGGCATATTGCGGGCGCTGCGCAGGCGCAGGGCGGCACCGATCAGGAGGATGCCGCAAACCAGCGCCCAGGCCCCGATCATCCACAACAGCGCCAGCGCGCCGGCCAGCGGCTGCCATAGCAACAGGAAAGCGAACACGATGCTCACCAGGCCGGCCAGCACCAGCCACCATTCATTGGGAATGTCCTTGCGCAAGCGGATGGCGGCCACGATCTGCAGCACGCCGGTGGCCAGCGTCCAGGCTGCGATATAGAGCAGGAGCGAGAATGCCGTGACCACCGGGCTGAACCAGGTCAGCAGGCCCACGCCGAGGCCAAGCAAGCCTTGCAGTGCAAGGATGCCGCGGTCGCTGGCCTCGCGCTGGCTGCCGGAGATGGCCATCGCCAGGGCGGTCACGCCATCGGCGGCCGCGAAGGCGCCAAACACCAGCACCAGCGCGGCCAGGGTGGCTATGGGCGCGAAGAACGCGCAAATGCCGAACAGCACAGCGAAAATGCCACGCAGGCCGACGACCCACCAGAGCTTGGCGTAGTAGTGAAGCATGGATACCTCCCTGACAAGCTGCAAGCTGGCCCGGGCGAGCACTGGCCTGCACGGACGAAGACCGACAAGACAAGCCAGCGAAAAAGCGCTAATTTCTAACCAGAGCGGGCGGCGACGCCTGCCTGCCCCGGCGCGCAGGTGCCTTGCCGGAACCAGCGGGGGCGTGAACTCATTCTAGACAGGATTCATGTGAGCATAAAGGCGCAATTGGCCGGGGCTTCCGCGTTGGCGGCGATGCTGCTGGCGCACGGCGGGCCCGCGCTCGCCCAGGCTACGGCTACGGCTACGGCTACGGCTACAGCCACGGCCACGGCTGCGGCTGCGGCCAGCCAGGTCGCGGCACAGGTTCCAATGGAAGCCGTGGCGCGCTCGGCGGCGGTCCTGTGCGATGCGCCCTGGTTCCGCTCAGGCGCGCGGGTGCAGATGGAAGGCGACGGCGACATGCCCACGTCGATCACCATGACGCTGCGCCACACCACCAGGAACGACGCCGGCTGCCGGGCCCAGCTCGAAGTGCGCTCCAAGTCGGCGCTGTCCGCCCTGATGGGGCCGCCGGTCATCATGGACCAGGTCCATATGGTCAATATAGAGCGCCGCACCAGTACCGCCAGTGCCAGCATCGAGAGCGAGCATGCCGTGATCAACGCGCAGGGACGCTATGCCCGCATGTATGGCGAGGCGGCATTCCGGGGGCAGGGCGTGTTCAACTACGCGGGGACGGATGTCCGCGAGGGCGGCACGATCGATGGCGAGATGTTCGAATCCAGCGTGTCGCTGCAGATCTATCCGCTCGGCGGGGATGACGTCATCGGCAGCATGCGCGCGCTGTACGCGTCGATCAACGTCGGTACCCGCCATGTCGGCAAGCGCCAGATGATCGATACCG
>NZ_JBFTND010000097.1:0-26449 GCF_056397305.1 Cupriavidus sp. 05N40 | reverse complement strand
GGCCCATACGCTCCCCTACCGACGCTTCGCCTACCACCTCGCGGTGGCCTGCGCACGGCTCGGGGCCGATGTGGCTCGCTATTCCTTCATCGTAGTGGACTTGCACCACCAACTCCTTGCCGGTCTCCCGGCGCACTCAGTATATAAATTTCCTGGCATCTGTGGCTCCCCTGCCCAAGTGCTGGGCGACCACCAGGCCTGCGGCAGTTGGATGGACCTCAGCGCCTTCCATGGCTCTCGCCATGGTGCCCTGCTGCGCAAACAACGGCGTGTCCAGGCTTGTGTAGGACGCCGGATCGGTGCAAAGCGGCCCCATGGCACGTTGCCTGAACTTCCAACCAAGCTCCTTTCGCGTGTTCATAATCTCGTGGAGCCGAGCCGACCTCGCAACTCGTCGAGCCAGCCTCGCCCTCAGTGACAGCCAAAACACAACCCGCCACTTCCGTGCTGCTCGCGACGGTATAACGCGCTTTCATCTCACACGTGGCACATAGGTGGGCCGTGCATGGCACGTATATTCCACTTAGGTCCCACGTTGCTGCCACGAAAGTAGATCGTTGCCTGGAGCGGCCTGCTGGGAAGATGGTGCGGTTGCCAAACGCAACGTGCCGGAATCGGCGAGTCCGCCGTTTCCAGGTTGCATCTATCCGCCCGCGTTGGGCTGCTCTCAGACGCGGTTGCCGAGGAGGAAGGCTCATCTGCCGCGTGTGGTGTGTTTATCTGCAAGCGGAAACATGAGTTGGGCGATCGGACGCTTGGTAAGGCGTGATCCATGGTGTCACTCACGTCCTTTTCTTCATTCCCGTGGGTTGCTGGAAGCGCGTTGGTAGGCTCCGAGCGGATCGACGACATGCCGTACCGAGTGATCGCGGCGACCTGGCGGCTGGTTGCCTCATCGCTACGACGCTCGCGTTCCGAGCGATCGGGCGCTTCAGTTAATCCTGCATACGCGCTTAAAGACCCCTTGCCGCGTCAGGGCGGGCTCAAATCTCGCATCGCGGATGCGAACCCTCCGGCGGACCAACGCCCCCGCCAGAGGGTTCGCCGCCATTGTCTAAGGTGAGGTGGAAATCCCAGCAAACGTCGGAAGCGGGAGAGCCATTCGGCGCTTGTCGTAAGTCGCTCCCTGATCGCTCGCTCCGTTGGCATGCCACACGGACGGTTCAGAACACGTCGGGTTTTGAGAGGCTGCGGCGCGGCTGGGCGATCTTTCCGACTGATGCTGCTCTGAGCGCGACTTGCAAACTCTCCGAAATTGGGACGCTCACTGTGGCTCACCGCCCTCCTCAAGTTGGACGGTTCCATCGGACTTGCCGAGAATCCATTCCAATCCGGACGGTGCCTCGTGTCGCGTGTCGTACTGGCTACCCTTCACAATTGGAGGGGCCGGTCGGCGCCATCCCGAATTGGCTTTGCCCGCGTGCCGTGCCAGAGAGCGCCCCAGCCGCGGAAGGTCGGTGCGCCGCGCCACGACTGATTGGCTCGTAAGGGAGCTTCGCGAGCATCTTCAGGTAGGCGGTGGCGTGCGGTTCGGGACTGTCCCCACCTGGGACCGTTTCCTGAACGGATTGGTTGGCTGCGGAGAATTAGTGAGCGTCACGGCAGCCGTGTCATCCAGGCCAAGTGGTGGCGTGAAGTTGGGGACTTGTTCAAACGCGAGAGGTCCGCAACGGCGATTCGGGAACGCGCCTAACCTTGGAAGGTCGATGGCCGGCGTGGGCGGCGGCCTGGATGGATTTCACGGAGACCACTTCATCGTCGGATAGGTGGCGGCATTGCCGGCCCGAACCGTCCCGACTTGGGAAGGTCCGAGTTGCCCAACGGGCAACAGCTTGCTGAAGGGCGCGATCGGCTTCAGAGAGTCTACGTGTTTCCGTGAACCGTACAATCCTGGCCTGCGGGCGGCATGAAGCTCGGGGCTTGTCCTAGGTTGAGAAGGCCCCCCAGAGCGCGCCGACGGTCGTTCCGACTCCGGTGGGCTTCAGGCGGGGTTACCTGTCGGGAATTCGCGGAAGCCGTGTATGCAGCGGCATGGCGGCGTGGAAGCGTCCCAACTTGGGACGCTTCCCGACTTGGGGCAACTTAATGCAGGGATTGATCGGCTTCGGAAAGTCCGTGAGCTTCGCATCGGCCGTTCCATCCTAGCCAGGAGGTGGCATGAAGGTCCGGACTTGTCCCAAGTCGGGGAGGACCGCAGAGCGCGCCCGCGGCTCCCCCAACTTCGAATGGTTTCTGGCCACGATGAGCTGCCTGGCTGCGATCGACTAAGGCTGTGTCATCGTGCGATAGGCAACTGCATGCCCGATCGGTACCGTCCCGACTTGGGATGGCCGGCGGGGCAGGGCCCGAATGCCGCAATTTCCCATGATGGCCGACGAGAATCACTCGTGCTGGGATTAATGAGGGCTCACCGAGCCGCTTCCTAACGGTGGCGTGTGGATCAGGACCGTCCCAACTTGGGGCGGTCCCCCACTTGTCAGCCGTCCCATCCTGGCCGGGAGACGGAATGAAGTTCGGGAGTTCTCCCAAGCTGGGAAGACCCGCAGCGCCCCGGTCGCCTCCAACGTCGGATGGCTTTTGGGCTGGGATCGAACGCCCGGGCGGGATTCAGCGAAGGCGACTCATCGTAGGCTACGCACTAGCGATTGCGGCCCGTCCCAACTTGGGACGGGCCGCAGGGGGCGGCCTTGAAGCCGGAACTTCACACGGCGGGTCGGCTGGCATCAATCACGCTGGGGACGATGCGCTTCGCCGAGACCGATTCTCCCAGGGTGGCACGCGACGCTGGACCGTCCCAAGTTGGGGCGGTCCTCGACTTGTCGGCCGCCCAATCTGGCGGCGAGATCGCATGAAATTCGGGGGTTGTTCCGAGTTGGAAAGGCCTGCAAAGCGCGTCGGTCGCCGCCAACCTCGGATAGCTTTTTGGCTGGGATCAAACGCCCAGGCGGGATTCGTGGAAGGTGACTCATCGTAGGCCACGCACTAGCGATTGCGGCCCGTGACCGTCCCAACTTGGGACGGTTCGCAGGGGGCGGCATCGAAGCCAGAACTTCACACGGCGGACCGGCTGGCTTCACTCACGCCAGGGAAGATGCGCTTCGCCGAGATCGCCTCTCTTGGCGGTGGCACGCGACTCTGGACGTCCCAACTTGGGACGGTCCTCGACTTGTCGGCCGCCCAGTCTGGCGAGAGATCGCATGAAATTCGGGAGTTGTTCCAAGTTGGAAAGGCCTGCAAAGCGCGTCGGTCACCTCCACCTTCGGATGGCTTCTGGCCGGGCTTAGCGCCTGGGCGGGATTCAGGGAAGCCGCGCATCGCAGGATGCACAGCATTTGCGGTTGCGCACCTTCCCAACTTGGGACGGTGCGCTAGGCGCGGCCTAAATGCCGCAACTCTGCCCGGTTGGGATCACTCACGCCGGGAACAGTGAGGTTCACCGAAACCGCTTCTCTAATCGGTAGCCTGCGGCTCTGGACCGTCCCAACTTGGGACGGTCCAGAGCCGCATCAGCCGTCCCGTTGCCCAGAAGATGGCATGAAGTTCGCGAGTTCTCCCAGGTTGGGAACCAGAGCGCCGGCCATCTCCAACTTTGGATGATTTCTGAGTAGGGTCTGAGGCTTAGGCGCGAGTCACAGACCGACTTATCGCAGGCTGCGCAGTAGCAATTGCGGCCTGGAACCGTCCCAACTTGGGACGGTCCACAGGGGGCGGCCTCGACGTCGGAACTTCACTCGGCGGGCCGGCTGGAGCCACACGCTGGGGACGATGCGCTTCGCCAAGGCCGCTTCTCCTAGCGATGGCACGCGACGCGGGACCGTCCCAACTTGGGACGGTCCTCGACTTGTCGGCCGCCCAATTTGGCGGAGAGATCGCATGAAATTCGGGAGTCGTTCCACGTTGGAAAGATCTGCAAAGCGCCCCGGTCGCCACCAATCGGATGTTTTTGGGCTGGGATCGAACGCCCGGGCGAGATTCGTGGAAGGCGAGTCATCGTAGGCCACGCAGTAGCAATTGCAGCCCGGAACCGTCCCAACTTGGGAAGGTGTCCACGGGGCACCGATAGCATCCAAGCGAACTCCCGTGAACCGTTCGAAGTCGGGCAATCCACTACCTTCGGATAGGYGGTCGCTTAGAGTTTCGGGACTGGCCCACTGTGAGTGGAGGCGCCGGGCGCGCATAGAAATGTTCCGGTCCCGGGGGCGCCCGGCCGACTTTCCCAAGTTTGCGCGTTGCCGAATTCGGCTGGCGCACGACGATTCCAAAGGATGAGCCGGTTCCCCCGACGCTCGTTGGCTTTCCCGAACTGATAGGCACGTCCTCGATTTGGATAGCCGATGACCTACCACGCAGACAATCCGCTCTTAGGAATTGGCAGTCGCACTGGGAAGGTCGGTTGGCGCGGGCCTTGTCCGCACCACGGAAAAACAGAGGGCATCCGTTTCCGGTACAAGCTGACGGGCAAAAAAAAGCCCGCGCAATGCGGGCCAGAGACTTGTACAGGGTGCAACTATTTGGGCTGGTGGTGGAACGTTTCGCTAAGGATCTGCCGAATCTGGGTCTCCAGGGCAGCCGTCAGTACTCCGGCCCTGATCTTCACTGTGAAGCCGTTGACGTCCTTCGTAATCGAACCTGCCTGGTCCTTGCCGGAAAAAAACTTGTCAATGCTGCGCTCACTCGCGGAGCTTGGAACTGAAGATTGCCGGGTCGCAAGCGCTTTAATGGCACCGGCAGCTTTACCTTGCTCCATCTTTCCCGAAGCTACGAGCGGCCAAATCGCTTTAGCAGCATCGTTGCCCGCTTCGCCATACTTCCGAATTGTTGTGACGATGGCTTCGGCCGCGCTTCCACCCAGCAGCCGCGGCTGAAGATCGAGATCGCTCAGTACAAAATCTGGTAACTGCGCAAAGCTAAGGAATCGATAGAGGCCACTCTTGGAAAGCCCAAGCGCCTCCGCGAGTCGAACTYGCGAGGGAAATTCCTTCTCCGTCTGCCGGATAGACAGCGCGACTTCGTAATCGGATAGGTCGTCCCGGCTGATGTTCTCGACCATGGCCAGCACCGCCATATCGGCATCGGAGCACTCCACGACGACTGCCTTGACGGTATCAAGACCAAGCATCTTATGGGCGCGCCATCGGCGCTCACCCGCGACAATTTGGTAGCCGCTTTCAGCCCGGCGTGCCACGATGGGCTGCATTAAGCCGACTTCGCGAATCGACTCTGCAAGCTCTGACAGCTTGACTTCATTGAACACGCGTCGAGGCTGCCATGGGTTCGGCACGAGGTCGGCAATAGCGAGCTGAGACGCGACGCCCTTTGCTTCCAACTCCTGGACACGGAGTTGCGCAACGGCCAGTGCACCAGTCAGGCCAGGCGCCGTCTGGGTTCGATCGGTGCGCTTGACCTCGTCTTGATTAATCGCCGAGGTCTTCCGAATGCCCGCCGTCTTGGCCAGCAGCTGCTCTCGCATATTGCTCATTGCGCGTTCCTCCACTTTTCAGCATAGATATCATCCAACCACCGGCAGTAGTCAAAGATAGGTTGGCGCACTCGCTGCAGCGACTTCGCAGCACTATGCGTGCTGCTCACGTCAAAGACGGTCGAGAATGCCAGCGCGCCGGTGCTCATGACGGAACTCGCTGGCACTTCAATCGAATGCAGCCAGCTCTCATATGCGCTCTGCGCCCAAGCACGCACGATGGGCGCAGATGAGGTGCGCCCATAGTCGACCTTTGATAGCAGCAATGAAACGAAGTCGTACTTCTTGTCGGCTTCATATTTAATGAAGCTCTTCGACACGTCCGAAAACAGGCGCCAGAAGGACAACGAGCTGATGAAATCGAGGTTCTCAGGAACCATCGGCATGACCATCGCGTCTGCAGCGAGCAAAGCGTTCAGGTTAAGGTAGGAAAGCGAGGGAGACGTATCCATGAGGATATAGTCGTAGTGCTTGCGCAAAGGCTCCAACCCTTCCCTCAGCACCGTCCAGAAGCGGAAGCCAGCCTTGATTTTCTGCATCGCGGGCAGATGGAACTCAGCCCCGATAAGTTCTGTGTGCGCGGGAATCAAATCCAGGCCATCCCAATAGGTCGACTGAATGCTTCCCAGCAGTCCCCCCTCGATTTGCTGGTCATAGATGTAGGGCAGCACCGTGTCATCCGGCGAGACATCCTTCTCGGCATACAAACCGCACAGCTCCGAAAGCGAGGCTTGCGGATCGAGGTCGACAACCAGAACTTTTCGGCCGCGCAGGGTCAGCCCTTGCGCAAGACACATGGTCGTGGTGGTTTTTGCGGACCCGCCCTTGAGCTGGGCAGTGATGATGATTTTTCCCTCAGGCTCCCTCGTGCCAGTGACGAGCGGTGTCTGATAGATGTCGGAGACCTTCTGCACCCAGATACGCGCCTCTTCCAGCGTGAAGGTCCTGGTACGCCCAGTACCCGCAGCCTTCCCTGGCGGGAGGTCGCCATCCCCCTTAGTCGCAAGATACTGCACTTGCGAGTGCGAGATGTTGCACAAATCTGCAATCTCCCCCGTCTTGAAAATTGGTGCGGCTTTCCGCGGCCGCGGTGCGAGAATCGTCTCGCGAAGTTCATGGGTAAAAATGGTGACCTTTTCCGCGAACTGGGATATCTGCTCAAGCGGTACAGTTCGGTCGACTGCTGGAAGTTGGCTTGTTTTCACCATTCTGAGGTTTATCCGAAGTATTCAATAAAGCTCAGAATACCTGAAATGTTTAAGGAACGGCGCATAAATCGCTGATTTGTAATGGAATCTTCCGTGAGGACAACCATTTTGCCTAAATTTTAGGCAATTTCAGCCGCCTAGATATTCACAAAACAAATCTAGGGCATCCGTCCGTCGTACACACCCAGACCCGGATCAGCACAAATGACCTCACCTTCTATGGCGCCTCGCGCCGAAAGCGCCTGCCAAGGTGAGGTCATTTGTGCCGTTCGGCAGAACCGTCTAAGTGTGTTTTGGGTGAACAGGCACAATGGACCTCACCTTCGCTTCGGTCCAACTCAATGCCTGGCAAGACAGAGGAGGGCCCCCTTCGGCCCTCAGCACAATCGACCTCACCTTCGGTCGACTTGAAGACGGAACTCCTGAGGGAAAAGTAGTGACCGAGGCAGTTACCTGTGTCCCAGGTCATGCCCGCGGATACCGTATCGTCATGCGCGTCCTCGCCTCCTCCACACAGCATCTCAAACGGGCACATATCGGAGCTATCAATGCACAATAGACCTCACCATTCACTGCCCCCTGAGACGCGCTTAGACGGTGAGGTTCATTGTGCAAATAGAACCGCTATGGAAGCGACACAAAGAACCTCACCTTCCGTGGTTCACAAAGAACCTCACCATGGCGTTGAGGGTGGCATAGCTCATTGAGGCGATTGGCGCACCTTGATCCAAACGACCCCTCTCGGGGAGGCTTCGTGGCATTGGACGGGTGCTTCTTAGATCATTTCAACGCTCGGCCCAAGTAGTTGGGACACGATGGCAGTGGCCACGCTGCGCCCGCACATCGATCAGAGGGCCGATGCCCTGCGATCATTTCTTGTTTCTGGAGTAGGTCTATGTTGGTTTGTTTTTTTTTGAAGTAAACCACCCAACCAACAAACAGAGGATCACGAACTCCTTTTTGATCAAGGACTTAACCTTAGAAAGGTGAAGTTTTCTGTGCCAAAGGTGAGGTTCAGTGTGTCGCCATGGTGCGGTTTACTGTGCGGGCACGGTGAGGTCTGTTCCACGACAAGGTGAGGTTGCTTGTGCTGGCACCTCGATGGTGAGAAGTATTGTGCGCCACCTGTGCACAAGTCCATTTTGCTCAGGCTGGTCAACGCCTGAACCGTAGTGGTGACGAGTCTGGGTGAGGTTCGTTGTGCATCAGGTGAGGTTCATTGTGCGCAGAGTTCCGCCACGCTGATTCCGAGCGCAGAAGGACAACGGGATGGTGAGGTTTGTTGTGTTGACAGGACCTCACCATCACATGCTAGAGTCCGTCGAGCACCAAACGAGCGAGAAGACCAGTATGGCGACGGACAATCCGGTGGAGGTCAATGCGAGGACGACACCTCGCCAAATGGCACTGGCATTGTTCGAGGACATGTTCGACCTCGGGATGCCTATCAACGAGGCAAACCGTGAAATCGGCTATCAGCGAAACAATTTCTTCACGGAAATTGTCAACATGGGGCTGGCGGCGCGACGGTTCCTGGACGCCGCGTATTTCATCGTTGCACAAGAGCCGGAAATTCGTGACCAGTACGATGTCGAGCTGAACTACTTCAAGTGGTTGATGCGCTATGACAGTCGCAACCTGAAACATCTACGTACCGTCGCCGATGAAGCCCAGAACGCCAAAGTTCGGGTAACGAATACACCGTCGGGCCAGGAGCCTGATGAGGACGATATCTGGATCCAGGTCCAGCTCATCGGCATGGTAGCGATGCACCGTGGCCGCATCCGCTTCGATGTGCATCACAGCYTGATCCCACACATTCGAGATCCCCGCAAGTCTCACTGGCTGAGCCTTCGTATATCAACGGCTTTTACCAGGAGTCTCGCACGGGCCATCTATGACAAAGTCCTGCCAAGCGTGCCTGGCGGACGTACAGACTGGATCAAGCTCGATGAGATGCGGACCTGGCCTGGCAAGATGGGCGCGAATGCAACCATCTTCAAATACTTCAAGCGCGATTGGCTGGAGCCGGCGGTCCGCGAAATCAATGAGATCTCGGATATCGAGCTCTCCTATGAGACCAAGACCGAGTCCACGTCATCGAAGAAGGTCGACCGGATTCGCTTCATTCTGAAACGCAAGGACACGGCCGACGCTGTCATGGCGAGTCTATCGGACGCCAGCCAGATCTATAAGATCCTGAAGGAAGAGTTCAACCTCTCAACACGGCAATTCAGCGAGATCTCCGAGAACCGCGAGACATGGAGCGATGATCRCATCCTGCAGGCGATCGAGTACACGCGGTTCAAGCTCAATCGCGGTCAGGTGAAGAAGAGTCCCGCTGGTTATTTGATGAAAGCGCTGCGCGACAACTGGCGGATGTCGGACGCCGAGCGGACGATGGTTCAGGTTCAGACTGATCTGCTCGTGGAGAAAGAACAAAAAGAAGCAGTGAAGATTGCTGTCAAGACAAGCGTGGAGCGCAGTGTTGCCTCACGTGAAGTCGAGACCCGCACGCGCATGAACGAAGAATCGCAACAGGGACGCGAACACTTCGGGGCATTGGATACCAAAGCGCGATTGGAGTTTGTCCGCGCATGGCTGGCTTCGCGTGAGGGCAAGCTTGTGTTGAGACGGATGAAGTTGGAGCCCTCATCCGTGTCCGAAGAAATCATCCTGGCCAACTCAGAGCTGGCATGGTACTTGGGCCAATTCGTTTTCGGTCGCCAAGCATCCTCGCACGCTTGAGCGCGCAATTCGTCCCAGCCAGAACCGATTTCTTGAGTGCGCACCACCCTGCGCGACGCGCAAGGTCTCCTTCAGAGCGGCCTTGGCCCTGCGCAAGCCGAGCAGCGCCGCTGACAGGACAGGTTTGGGAGCGGTGATGGCGAAGGTTCGGTTGATGCGACGGTCCGAGTCGATTTCGTGTTCCTGCGCGGCGCTAAGGCAGCATAGAGCGTGCAGGTTGTCGCTGAGGATTTTGGCGCCGAAGTCCTGCCTAGCGGCCAACTGTGACAGGCCGGATAGATGTTCGGGTGCCATGCGGTGCTTGAGGCGCCAGCGTTGATGGTTGAGATCGCGGAAGGTGGGCGCCGGATAGCGCTGCATGTCGAGCAGATTGGTGATGAGCACGCGTACCTTGCCGGCGGGCGAGATCTGCCGGATCAGCCGAACGGTCTGCCGGGTAGCCGCACACTCATAGTCGCGCGCGTCGACGCGGGCAGGAGCCCGTAGCTGTGCGTCGGAGGGGGCAGCCAGGTGCGACGCGCGACCGCCGAGCCCGCCAGTCCTACGCGTAGGACTGGAAATCCCGGAAAGGCGCCGATTTTTGGTGCGCTTTCGGGCTATCGGAGCTTTCCCAATGGGACTCCGGTCGGAATGGTTGGTCGATGCCTGAGACAGGCGGGGGAAATCGCTTGCTCAAACGGCACCCCGGCCGAGCCTGGCCGAGTCAGAGGGTCTTTTCAGCATGGCGAACCGCGAGAGGGAGTCGGGATGAGCTGCCCGAAGCGGGAGGCTGCTGACGCGGCGGCGCACTCTCGCGCTGCAGTGCGCCCCGCTGTCCTTGTACCTGGCTGCCGGGCTGCTGGCCTTGCGACTAACGCGACGGCTGTTGGCCGTAGCCATCATTGTCACTGGCACCGCCACCCTGGCGGTTGCCAAGCATCTGCATCTGATCGGCAACGATCTCGGTGCTGTACTTTTACACACCGGACCGGTCTGTCCATTTGCGGGTGCAAATGCGACCCTCGATATAGACCGAAGACCCCTTCTTCAGGTACTCGCCCGCAATCTCCGCGAGCTTGCCGAAGAACGAGATGCGATGCCACTCGGTGGCTTCCTTCATCTCGCCACTAGTCTTGTCCTTGTAGCGATCGGTGGTAGCCAGACGAATGTTCGTCACCGCGTCGCCACTTGGTAGATAGCCCGCTTCAGGGTCGGCCCCGAGATTGTCGTTATTGTCGGGAAATCCCATTATCTTTTTCCCTCAGAGGAAGACCTTGGAATCCTTGTCCAATCTCCTTCGCTCTCCCGTCCGCTTGTTCTTCACGCTGATGGTCATCTATGTGGCGTCCCATTCAGTAGTCTGTGGCGTCTTCATGGCGATCGGTCGGGCGATTATTCGATGCTCAGCAGAGCAAGGAATCCTTGAGGCGCCAACGCGCTTACGTGATGCCCATGCACCAAGTAAGAGCGCCGCCGAAAGGAAGGTGAGACACCTGCGGACCAAGTGTGGCCAGGCCCGAATCGGTGCGTCTAAGACGCACGCGTGCCCATCAAGTTAAACCTATTTCAACGGCGGCGCACCGCCACGAATAGAGTCAGTGCGCATTCCCACAGGGCCCAGCAGATGCCAAATGCCAGCAGAAACTTGAAAAAGCGGAAGAGTTCGTATTCCGTCATGGTGTATGTCGACCTATCTTGGTTCGTTGCGGTTGGTTCTACTGTACCCGCCCCCTTCGGGAGTCAAGGGGGTCGGGACCCACTCCTATTCGTGCATTGTTCGCGCAACCGTGTGGACGTAGGTTAGATGGTCGCGCATAGCGTTCTGGCAGATGCCTCTAGTTGCTCGCCTTTCTGTCTCCGGAGGCGGGTCGCCGCCTACTCGGGCTCGGCGTATGGGCCGTGCGGGTGGTTGCGACTCGGGATGTTGGCTTCTTCGAAGAAGTCTTGGGTGTCACCTTCTTCGGTGTCGTCTTTGGTGCCGTCTTCATTCTGGCCGTCGTTGGTTCCGCCGGTCGCGGTGAGAGGGCAGGCTCAGGGCCACGCAGGCCGATGCCCGCCTCAACCGCTCTCTCGGCCAGCATCTTCAGCACGAAGACGCGGTCCTTCGCCGTGGGAATCTCATTGAGGTAGGCCAGCAAGCGGGGCGTCGTGTATTGGGTCAATGTGATCTGCATTTGGAGGCTTTGCATACGTGATCGCTAATGTGTTGTTGGCTTCATCCAAATCTGGCCATCGCATCGTTCAGCGCGCCAACGTCCAGAATGGTGAAGGCATCCGTCGTATCCACTGACGACGCACCACCTTGCGGCGCCGCGATGGACGGGCTAGTCGGGACTGGCATGAGCGGAGAGTTCGTTTCTAGCCTGTGTTCCCTGATATCGACATTGCTATCTGTTGGGATGGCGCCCCCCGCTGGGAGGGGCGTCCTGGTCGGCGCGTTTTCAGGTGCTGGTAGCAATCCCACGGGACCCGCGCCGCCAAGCGCCCTCAACCCGTGCTGCGCGAGCAGTCGAAATACAAAGGCACGCTCGCGAGCGCCGGGTATCTTTCGCAGATAGGCCAACAGGTCGGGTGCAGCTTCGGGGGACAGCGTGATCGTTATCTGCAGCTTGTCCATGTCCTGCCGGCTCAGGAAGACTTCGACACATGGCGTGCAGAGCCGATCGTATGGAAGCCCCGAACATTGGCAAAGCAGGGCGCATCCATTACATGAATGTCGTTGTGCGGAAACGCCGCTTGAATCGTTGGCGCGTACAAGCTCGCTCCGCCTCCGGTCAGGATGATGGCGCGAATATCCTCGGTGCGACCGACACGCGTTTGAACTTCCATCACGGACTGCTGCGCAACCGCAATGGCTTCGTCAACGAAGGGGCGCAGATCCAGATCCTTGCGATAGAAGAGCATCGGCTTAGCCTCGCGGATTGCCTTGTCGATCCGCTCGATGCTGTCCACCGCTGCGCCCTCGGCCTGCGAGATGAGCCTCGCCACCTGCTGATAGATACGAGATGCACCGCCTGGCACGCCACCGCTGCGGGTGTCGTCCATCGTATAGCCGCGTGCGACCACCCAGTCGGTCGTGAAATAGCCGACGTCAATCACGAGATAGGCGTTGTCGGGGTCGTACTGCTTGGCGCACTGCTGGATGAATGTGACCAATGTTCCGATAGGCTGAGGCAGCGGCAGCACGTTGTGCACCCGGATCGGACCCCAGCCGAAGTCGAGTTCACCACTGAAGCGGTCCTTCAGGTAGCCGGCGTACTTCTGGGTGTTGTGCACGGGAAGTCCCAGCACCAGGCGGTCAATCTCGGTGGCGTTCGAATAGCGCAAGGACCCGCCCAGCAGCGCAGCGTAGTTCGGGGTCGTGACAAAGTCTTCGGACAATGACCGGCCAGTGTTCCCGTATGCGGCGCTGATGGATACCTCCGGCCCGACCTCGTATCGCGCCCCGTCGACGACCACGTCGACGACATTCCGGGCACGTAGGATGGAGCCGCTATGCGGCGTCAACGAAGAGGTCGCAGCTAGCGGCGCCAGCGACGGAAACATGCTGGTGGCGACGTCAGARCCGAGCGGGAATGCGGACTTCGTGTTGCCATAGCCGACATCGATTGCGACGGTCGAAACTTTCATGAGCGGATACTCCTTGGTGAGTGCCTATCGGGTATTGATGGCTCGAAGTGCCACTAGGGCGGACTTGGACCGAGCAAGACAAACCAGGGTGGTTGCTCGTAGTCCCACTTCCCCTGATCTGATCGGACTTGCTCGGTTCAGCTTTGACCAAGTCCCTCTACGTGGCACATCGACAGACCAACTCTACCGCCAAAGAAACAAAGTCAAGCCGACGTAACGTCACGAATTTCACGCACGATTCGCGGCCTCTCCGGCTTGCACAGCTGCGCCTGGCCGGCTATCCTTGTCGTACTTCTCGCGTCCCCGACGCATCGACCTACCGCCACGTTGGCGGCCATCCCAAGCACCGAAGCCGCCCTGAAAGGGGTTGTCGGTCGCCACGCTGTCCGAGCCGCACACTGTCGCGGCATTTTTTTCTTTCGCCACAAACACAGACTGGCTGACACTGAGGACACCGGACACTGCAATGCCATATGGCTTTGCGGGTTGTCTGGAAGACTTGGACGTGATGAGGACATGTGTAGACCGGACACTCGGACACATTTGCTGCCTCCTTAACCTGAACACGCCTGACAGCGAGATGCGGGGTAGACGAACACTGCGGGCCCGATACACGGCGGTCCAGATGTCGTCACCTGGGGGGCGGGGGATTGCATGGCGCAAGGTCATGAACTCTCTGGAACGATACGAGCACGGTGAGCGCGACCGTCTAAAGAAACAGCGCAACGAGAGTTACACGGGTGGCGACGGCTGGTGCGCAAGCACTGGTTGACGTACATGGCGGGAGCGATCCCGACAACCGAGTAGCCCGAACCCTCATGGCCGGACTGCGCGCAGCGCGACTGGCGGGGAGGGAACGGGACGGTCATGACACGCACTTCCACGTGTGGGGCCGACCAGCAAGGGGATCGCTAAAGGATCGGAAGGCAGGACCGTAGCCGACGGAAAACGGCAATACAGCAAGCGCCAGAGACGGCTATGCACCACGCGTCACGGGGGACGCAGGGACGGGTCGGGCGTGCAGGACAACGCAAAATGAGAGGAATTTCGAATGCGGCAGTCAACAGTGCTTGATGTGCGCGGCCTTCTGGCAAGGTATAACCTGCCGACGCGCTTGAAGGCCGAAATCGAGGTGGCGGTGATTGGGAACGTGAGGAAGATCCTGAGCCAGACACGGATCAGCCACAAGAATGCTTCGATCAAGACGCAGGAGCGGCGAATGTACACGGTGTGCCGCTCATTCGTGGAACTGCACGCGTGCGGGTTCCACGTCGAGAGCCCGCATTCGCTGAGGCACAAGCATGTGCAGACGCTGGTGGACTACTGGTTGTCGCAGAAACAGTCAGGCGGGACGATCGAGAACAAGCTGTCACACCTGAAGGCGTTCAGTCAGTGGATCGGGAAACACAACCTGATCCGCACCTTGGGGGACTACGCCGACCGCGAGGAGCACGGGCTGGTGCGTAGCTACGTGACGATGACGGACAAGTCCTGGGAGGGCAACGGTATCGACGCCGTGGCCAAGATTGCGGAGATTGGAGCCGAGCACCCACGCGTGGCGGTGCAACTCAAGCTGCAAGCGGCATTCGGCTTGCGCATCGAGGAGAGCTATTCGCTGAAGATCCGCACGGCACTTCGCAATCTGGACACGCTACGGGTGGTAGATGGGACGAAGGGCGGCCGCAAACGCGAGGTGCCCGTGCAGTTGCGGCTGGCGGTTCTGGAGGAGGCGGCCGCCCTGGTGGATCCGATGAGCGGATCAACGACACCGTCGTGCTATTCGATCAAACAGTGGCGGGGTCACTACAACAACGTGCTTCGAAAGTACGGGATTTGCAAGAAAGGGCTCGGTGTGACTAGTCATGGGCTGCGACATCAGTATTTGCAAGAGTTCTACAAGACGTTGACCGGCGTGGATGCGCCGATCAAGGGCGGGTCTGCACCAGACATCGAGGCGCACCGTCAGGCGATCTTGGCGGTCGTCGAGGCGGCTGGGCACAGCAAGCCGTCGAAATCTAGCGCTTACCTGTCGACCTTCACCGCGATGGCGCGTCAGGAGAAGCCGCGGGTCACAGCCGAGCAGGCGCAGTCTGCGCTCCTCGCCGTCGAGGGCAATAAAGCGAAGGCCGCGCAAGTGCTTGGTATCTCACGGCAGGCGCTTTACCGGCTATTGGGAAAGATCGCGGCGATCGGCGAGAGCTAAACAGGAGTCAGTCATGTTGGAAGTGCAGCAGTACGAAGATCGCGTGTACACGACGCAAGAGCTTTGCGATATCTTGAGACGCGGGGTGGACCCCGAGGCGTTGGCAGCGTGGCCGTTGGTGGCTTTGCCCGAGTACGTCATTGCGGTGGCGCGCGCCGAGGCGTTGACCTATCCGGACGTATTGGACGAGGCGCAGAGGCGCCGTCGAGGCCTGCGCACCGAGTGGGGCATGCTGGTGGTCGATTTGCGTTGGATGCCGGATGACCCAGCGGGATGGACGCTCGATGTGCAGGTGTTTTTAGCGGAAGATCCTTGCTTGGAGCTGACCCACTTGCGGCGGGCGCCGGGCGAAACCGTGAGGATCTTTCTGAGTGACTTGGCAAAATGCGTCATCGAATACGGGCCGGCGGCATCAGCGATCGAGCGTCTAAGAGAGATCGGGGTGAGCTTGGCCGATAACGACGAGACCGGGCAGGCCTTTGCACTCATCGGTTGTGATCCGCCGGGCCGAAACTTGGATTTCACAGCGCTTGGTGGGTTGCTCTCTGCGTGGCTATTGCAGGCTGACGTCGAGGGCACGCTGCGTGCCGTGCGTGACCCGGCGGTATTGTTGTCCGTGACCGAAGAGAGCAGGTTGCCGATTATTCGGGTGGTCCTGCATTAGCGTCTTGGCGCGGACCTAGGCGCTGGAATGTCCCTCGAAAGACGCAAGAAACACGCGTCTTTCCGCCAATAGGGTGGACTCATGTGCTCGGGGTCCCCTTGTGTTCCGGCTTGACTCGCCGCGAGTTGGTCCGGCGGCGAGCCCGCAGCGGGCGATCACCGCAGGAAGGACGGCAGGTACGGGGAGTCATCCCAGTGACCGGTCGCGCCCCACCAGCATAAGAACAGGATGAGGGCGATGACGAAAATGGCGCCAGAGCGGGCCTCCTCGTCGGTGCGGATGGTATGGATGATTTGCTTGAGGCGTTCCATGTCKTTCTCCTGAATTAGCCGCGGGCGAAGACGGCCCGAATGAAGGGCAGGGAACCGGACCGGAGGACAGGATGCCGAGCGTCCTGGGCCTCAGGGGCCTCAGACAGTTCAATAGCAACGGATGTGAGCGTGGCGAGGCTGACCTTGCGGCCCGCCATCTCGCCCGGACGCGGCGTCGGTGCAAGCAGCGTCATCGGCGTCACCAGGTATGCCCCGTCGAGGCGCGGGAAAGGATCGACGTCGGCGAGGTTGGCCATCTCGGCGATGCTCACGACGGCGTACCACGGAGTCGCGTCGTTTCGTGCCGCATAGGCCGCAGCGCCGACACCGGGCACGTAGACTGCCTTCCACAGATAAGTGGGGATGGCGACTCGGTCGTCCAGACGTGCGGATAGCGCGGCATCGAACGCCAGGCCGGTCACAACGAATGCCTGGCCGTAGTCGCGCACCATGCGGCGGGTCGACGTCTCGATATGATTCCACAGCCTCCGATTGCTGACCGACGACTGCGGCACGACGTTGGCGTGACTGAAGCTCTCGGCTTGCGAGGCCTGGTCGGGGAAGTCGGCCGACGGCGCGAGGTGGCCCCGATCAAGGCCGGTGCCGCGCCGGTAACCCGACAGGTGTGCACGGTCTGCTGCCGGAATCATTGGGCTACCAACGCTCTGCTATCTTTAGAGGGTTCAGGAGGTTCCTATTTACTTTGGGTCTTTGCAGCCCGTGCCGCACTCCATAGGGACCCTGGATTCGCACGGTCGGGATAGAGCGTAAGCATTTGATCGTATAGCTCGCGGGCCGATGTCGTAGATTCATCCAGTCGGATGAAGTCGCGAATGTACCTACGTGTCTCTTCAATATTGCGAGGGCTGTCGTCTTGGGTTGGAACCTTATGGCCAGCGACCACAAATTTAGGGTTCAACGCATCGATCTTGTCCAGCGCGGCTATCCACTGGAGTTGGTCGCGCCGGGTCGACTCGCTCAAGTAGGGGTGAATGCCGTTGTAGACGGCGTCCCCTGCAACGACCAAACCGATCGAGGGGACGTGTAGGCAGGTTGAATTGTCCGTATCCGTATGGCCAACTCTGACAACGGAAAGCTTCTCCCCCTCTAGTTCGATCGTGTCGCCCTCCATAGGATCGCAAATCGCAATGACGTCCGGAACCTGTCCCGGAAAGAGTTTGCGCCACATGCCATCGAACGTCTCCGGAGCAGTCTGAATACGCATGCTGGCTACCGCTTCCGGTGTCGCTAACGCCTTCGCATCAGGAAAGCGGTTAAGGAGGACTTTCAGTCCTAGGAAGTGATCACCATGCGCATGGGTGACGTAGATGGTTCGGAGCGTCTTGCCCGTGCTCGCAATCTTGTCTGCTAATTCCTCGTTTTGCGCTATGGTCAGGAACGTGTCGACCAGTACAGCATCGCTCTTCCCAGAAATCAGCGTGGAAGAGTTAGCAACCCACATAAGGGATTCTTTTCCCGGCGGAATGTCCCTATTGAGACCCAGACGGGTGGCAGTGAACACTTGGTAACTCAGACCGCTCGCGCTTTCCGCACTAGCGATAAGGGGTAGCGCGGGCATAAGGCACAGTGCACCCAGCTTCAGCACATTTCTACGATTCATCTCTCAGCCTCTAATTGAAACTTCGGCAATCCAATACGCCGCACAAGATTCCGGAACTTCTCCTTGCGAGTCAAAATTTTGAAGAACGTGATCGAACCTTCCCCAAACCGACAGTATATGACCGGTCATCTTAGTTTTCAAGGGCAGAATTTCGTGTGCATCGGTTCGATCTCCGGGGTCGTATAGATTCATGTTTGTATCGAGGGAGGAACTGGAGGGCTATCACTTTTCCCCGTGCGACGCAGGATCTCCTCGCTTGTGTGACAATGCGACGCATCGACGCGTGCGCTACTTGCGACATGGTCGACCGTCAATAGTAAGCGGAGTCGATTGTTGATGACATTTTTCTCCCCAGCCTTAATCTCCGAATGGGGAACGTGGGTAGTATTTCTCAGCGTCCTGGTGACCCAACTTGGCGCGCCGGTTCCCGCGGCACCGATGCTTCTCCTAGCTGGCTCTCAGGTAGCGGCTGGTTTCGTCTCCTTCGGTTCAGTATTCTTGGCCGCGGTCACCGCTGTTCTCATTTCGGATGGACTATGGTTTGCGCTTGGACGGCTGTATGGTCGGCGTCTCCTCGCACGGTTAGTCCGAGTATCTCTATCGCTGGACTCGAGCCTACGGAAGGCCACCGCCTGGTTCGAGCGTTATGGGGCACCACTGCTGCTTGTAGCGAAGTTCGTCCCTGGTCTTGGACTTATCGCGTCTCCGCTCCTTGGTACCACCAAGATTGACCGAAGAGTTTTTCTCTCGTGGGACATCGCTGGCGGCGCGATGTGGTCAGGGGTGTGGCTCGCTGGAGGAACGCTATTTGGTTCACAGTTGACCAGGATGATGTCCCTGGTGAGTGCGCAGGGCGTAACTGTTGCCGAAGTTCTCCTTGCTGTCGCGGCGTTGTTTGTGGCATACCGATGGATTCAGCGGCTACGTTTCCGTCGCTGGCTCGCGCATATTCGGATTACACCTCATCAGCTTGATGAGATGATGCGGTCAGAGCGTCCGCCTGTCATTCTCGATGCTCGCCCACAAGCGGTGCGCCATGCAGAACCACACGGCATCCCGGGCGCAATACCAATTGACTTGGCTTCACCCGAGAAAGTCGATCAGGCGCTACTCGAACGTGATCTTGTGGTCTATTGCGTTTGCCCTAACGAAGCAACGGCGAAGACGATTTCGCAACAAATGCGTCGAAAGGGATTTCGGCACGTGCGTGCGTTGAAAGGCGGCCTTGATGCTTGGGAACATCACGGTTATCCGGTAGAACAGCTCTCGCTGACGACCGAGAAAGAGGGCGTTGGAGAGGATGACAAGAACAATATGACCGTGCGCGCCATAGCTCCGAATTGAGAGCCAAGGACGGCAGGAATACGAACTCATGCTAGTCCTCGCCACCGGATCGGGCTTCTCTACTCGCCGCCGGTAATGTCAGCGTCTAAGCAAGATCGCGCACCTGCCGCGCTCGGATTGCGAGCGAACGAGTGAAGCCGTCGTGCCAGGTCTGCTCGAAGGCCGATTGTGCCGGAGGGTTTTCCAGAGCGACTCGTGCGAACGCGTCGGCGCTATTTCTGCAGCCCTTCCAAGGAGGCACGCAACAGCCGGCCACGGTGAAAGATGCCGGGTCTTTCCTGCAGGTCGCAGGCGTTAAGAACGTCGTTAGCGATCAGAATTTGCTGTGCGGCGAATCAATCAGCGATCCGACCGCTATACGTCTTGGGGAATTTCACGGTCCTACATGGGCCGGGCCGGCGTAGTGACAAGTGTAGCCGGATCGGAGGGCACATCACGTCGATCGCGCTGTCGACTGTCAGAGTCTTCGGCGGGCCGCATCAGATTGCGGTGATTGTGCAACCCGCAGCAGACAGACGCGTGGATCAGAAATGCTCCAGTTGCATCGGGCAAGGCGAGATCCCCGGGTGAAATGCTTGTGGCTGGTATCGTCGAGGGTTCTGAGGGCTACCGGTCAAACTCGCTGGACGCGTAAACCTTCGTCAGGCTACCTTGGCCAAAAGTTCATCGAGGGCTGCCGGCATCCAGGCGGCGCCGGTCCATCTTTCGAGGTGAAGGTCACGGAGCGGAATCGCTGTCAGCGCGCCGACCCAGTCGGTGGGGGCCGCGCCGCAACGCAGGCCGCTGGCGACCATCTCCATGGCCTCGCGCACATCGATATCGGCCACACGTGTCACCGTCGGCCACGGCAGCAGGCGTATGTCCCCCTCAGGCAAGCCAAAGCGGTACAGGCCAAACCGCGCATGTAGCGCGGCACGCGAAAGCAATTGCTTCGCTCCACTCAATCTGTTGTCAGCCAAGGCGGACGGGTCCCACTGCTGATTGCGTGAGAACCACAGTATTTCGTCGCCCGAACGCGGTGCTGTCGCGTGCGTAACTGCCGGCATCAGCCGCCTCGAGTGCGCAATAGCGACGAGGAGCGTCCCTATTGTGTAGTGCCAGACGTAACCGTTATCGCTATCCATAACACGCCTTGCTCTCCAAGATCTTCTCCCGTCGTCCATGAACGCCGGCGCGCGGTGGTTGAGTTCAAAACTTTGGGGGCTGTGCAAAACCCACGAGCATTTCCTCGTTGGCGTGCGATCACAGTGCCGAGATCCCGCCGTCAACGGCCACGGCCTGTCCCGTCAGATGCGAATCTTCCCTCGCGCATAGCGTCAGCATCGTGGCGACAAATTTCCTTGGGTCGGCGTACCAGGCCCTGATCCCATGCCGTCCGTCCTTCAATCAACCTTTGTATAATATGACTGGTCAGCTTGCAAGACAAGTACCGTAGCTACCGTTGAGTAGCTCATAGGCACATTGCGCAACAATCTGTGCCGGATACGGTCCATGCCACCCGTGGAGCTGCCCTATGCAGGCCGCGTTAGAAGAGTCCGGCGGGCGTCCGTACGCACTCAATTCGAGGATCGGCTCCTCGCATATCCACCGCGAAGGCGGTCTCTGTAATGGGGAAGGGTATCCTCCCCGCCACCCGCGTAATGCGTCCTCAGTAACTGCACGGATGAATGGTCGACGCGAGTCGATCGCAGCAGCGGGTTCATGCGGGTATGTTGCTCTTGACGCTGTCCTCGTGATGAACTATCGTCCGTTAACTAAACGATAGTTCATCAATAAAGGAGGGCGACAGGATGGATGCAAAAGAGCAGAAGGTAGCGCTCGTAATCGGAGCGGGCGACTCGACAGGTGGAGCGATTGCCCGACGTTTCGCCGCGGAAGGCATGGTTGCCTGCGTAACCCGCCGTTCTGCGGATAAGCTCGAGCCGTTGGTCGAGTCGATTCGGAGTACAGGGGGTACGGCCTACGCCTTTGGCACGGATGCGCGCAAGGAAGATGAGGTTGTGGCACTTATCGAAAAGATCGAGTCTGAGATTGGACCAATCGAAGTGCTCGTCTTCAACATCGGAGCCAATGTGCCTAGTTCAATCCTTGAGGAGACCGCGCGCAAGTACTTCAAGATCTGGGAAATGGCCTGCTTTTCAGGTTTCCTGAATGCCCGGGAAGTGGCCCGACGCATGGTCAGGCGACAACGGGGCACCATTCTCTTTACGGGTGCGACTGCAGGGCTGCGAGGTAAAGAGAATTACGCTGCTTTTTCAGGTGCGAAGCATGCTCTACGCGCGCTTGCACAAAGCATGGCGCGCGAACTCGGGCCCAAGAATATTCACGTCGCACATATTGTGGTCGATGGCGCTATCGACACCGAGTTCATTCGCTCGACTTTCCCTGACCGTTATGCATTGAAAGACCAAGATGGCATCCTGAACCCGGAGCATATCGCAGAGAACTATTGGTACCTCCATTCTCAGCCGCGTGATGCCTGGACATTCGAGTTGGACCTGCGTCCCTGGATCGAAAACTGGTAATCAAATCAGCTTGTCGTCTTCTGCTATTGATCCTGCATGTCGGCTCAGATTGCCAGCGAGAGGAAGTCCCGGACGACCGAAAGTCGGTGCCCCTTCGTCTATACGGATCAATAGAGCGGCGACTTGTGTCTGCCCATATTGTCATCATTAGGAGCGTAGTGTGCGCGAAGCAGTCATTGTTTCTACGGCGCGGACCGGGATCGGTCGTGCTTATAAGGGTTCCCTGAACAACACGAAATCGCCTTCCCTAATCGGCCACGTTCTTGCGCATGCGGTTCAACGCGCAGGAGTAGCGCCGGAAGAGATCGAGGACGTCGTTGTCGGTACATCGATGCCTGGAGGTACAGCGGGGATGAATCTTGGCCGCCTTGGTGCTCTGGCCGGCGGATTGCCAATCAGCGTCGCTGGACAGACCATTGACCGCCAGTGCGCCTCTGGCTTGATGGCCGTGGCCACGGCGGCCAAGCAGATTATGGCGGACGGTATGGATGTAGTTGCCGCAGGCGGGCAAGAGAGCATCTCGCTGGTGCAGGACCGCTTTGTCGAATGGATGGCTAGTGCCGCTGATCCGGCTTTGACGGAACGAGTTCCCCACGCATATATGCCTATGCTGCAGACGGCCGAATTCGTAGCCCGTAAGTACGGCATTTCGCGGGAGGCCCAGGATGTCTACGCAGCAGAGTCGCAGCGGCGTACTGCCTTTGCTCAGGAGAGGGGGCTTTTTGCGGATGAGATCGTGCCAATCAGGACTTCGATGGCCATCCAGGACAAGGACACGGGGGAGATCAGTTTCCGTGAGGTGACACTTGATCGAGATGAAGGAAACCGTCCCGGCACAACGGTGGAAGCATTGGGAACGCTTAGGACTGCAATTGACGGTGGCGTAGTTACCGGTGGCAATGCCAGTCAACTATCTGACGGTGCGTCCGCCTCCATCCTGATGGAACGCCGCTTGGCTGAGCGCCGTGGTTTGCAGCCTTTGGGAATTTATCGCGGCATTGCAGTCGCTGGCTGTGCGCCAGAGGAGATGGGGATTGGCCCAGTCTTCGCGGTCCCCAAGCTCTTGGAGCGCCATGGCCTGAAGGTAGGGGATATTGGACTGTGGGAGCTGAATGAAGCGTTTGCAAGCCAAGTCATCTACTGTCGGGATCGTCTTGATATCGATCCGGAGCGCCTCAACGTCAATGGTGGTGGCATTTCAATCGGTCATCCATACGGTATGACGGGGGCGAGGCTTGTTGCTCATGCATTGATCGAAGCCAAAAGGCGTAGTGAAAAGTATGTGGTTGTCACCATGTGCATCGGYGGCGGGATGGGTGCTGCGGGACTGTTCGAAGTGGCGTAGAGCGTTAATCGGCGTGGTGCAACGGCAGAATTGCTCAAGGCGATTTGCAAAAAGTCCGCTGGCACAAGCAGAAATCCATCCGGAAATCTTCATGAAATATATGACGTCTAAAGACCAGAATGCATCACACGACGACGCAAAGAAGTTTTCCCTATTCGTATTGAACTCGGCCGTTGAGCTAGCCGGTGTCATTACGATTGAGGCGCGTTCGGCAGGCGACGCGAGGGAGCGGTTCGAAGCCACACGGTCGGCCGACCAACACCTGATATCGGTACTGTCTGAATGTTCTCAGACATCATGGCACTCTCGGAGAAGCTGACCACCCTCTTGCACCGGCGTCGAGCCACACACGCACGGCCTGCGGGCCGTCGCTACATTTCACACAGACTTCACTATGCTCGTTGTCCAGGAGACATCATGAGTGCCCCACGTGTCCAGTTCCACTTTGATTTCGGTAGTCCAAATTCCTATCTTAGCCACAAGGTCATTCCGGCTATTGAGGCACGTCAAGATGTCGAGTTTGAGTATGTTCCGGTGCTACTTGGCGGAATTTTCAGACTAACAGGAAACCGATCGCCAGCCGAAGCCTTTGGGGGAATCAAGAACAAGCCGGAGTATGCGGAGCTGGAGATGCAACGCTTTGTCGCCAGGCACGGTCTGACGGCGTTCCAACATAACCCCTTTTGGCCTATCAATACCTTGCAGATAATGCGTGGCGCCGTGGCCGCCCAAAAGAACGACACCTTTATGTCCTACGTGAATGTCGTCTTCGAGAATATGTGGGAGCAAGGGTTGAAAATGGATGATCCGGCCGTCATCGCTACGGCGCTCGATGCTGTCGGTTTGGACGGTAAGGGATTTCAGGAGCGCATCGCAGATTCCGAAGTCAAACAGATTTTGCTAGAAAACACCGAGAACTCCTTTTCCCGCGGCGCGTTTGGCTCGCCAACATTCTTCGTCGGTGATGAAATGTTCTTCGGAAAAGATCAGTTGCGGGACGTTGAGGAGGAGATTCAAAAGACGAAAGCACGCAAGAAATAGATGAGTACGAAAAAAGGCAGGTACAAATAAAAAACCGCGCAACCATGATGATGGTGATATCGCAGCGGAAGAGGAGACAACATATGGAACGTCGATCGTTCTTGGCGGCTGTAGGTGCAGCATGGTTCGGAGGCACGACATTTGCAAGCCATCTAGCTCTTGCGCAGGAAGCAAAGAAGTACCCGAACAAGATTATCCGCGTGGTAGTGCCGTTTCCCGCGGGAGGGGCGACCGACAATCTCGCGCGTGCGTTGGGCCAAGAGCTCACGAAGGCAACGGGGCAGGTTGTCGTAGTCGACAACAAGCCTGGAGGTTCGACGATTGTCGGCTCAAGCGCTGTCGCTCATGCAGCGCCGGACGGCTACACACTCTTGCTGACACTCAGTGACGCGCTAACGCTGGTTCCATATACGATCAAGACACCATACGACCCAGTTCAAGATTTCACGCCTGTGGCGCAGATTGCTCGCACGCCAGGCGTCATGTACATGCACCCTTCGGTTCCCGCCACAGATCTCGCTGGGCTGGTCACTTGGATGAAGGCCAATCCAGGGAAGACGAACTTCGCCTCTGTCGGCCCCGGCACATCATCGCACTTAGCTGGCCTGTTATTCAATCAGTTGGCCGGAGTCGACATGCGGCATATTGGCTACAAGGGTTCGGCTCCGGCTCTCCAGGATCTACTCGGCGGGCAAGTTCAGGTCATGTTCGACGTGATGTCGACCGTGATGCCGTACGTCGAAAAAGGGAGATTGCGAGCTATGGCGATCAGCAGCCCAGCAAGGACCAAGCTTGCACCAGGAGTTCCGACGTTCAGGGAATTGGGATACCAGGGCATGGAGCAACTTGCCGTTAGCTTTGACCTGTACGCCCCACGAGGAATGGACAGGGAGCTGGCTGTTCACGTCAATGCGCTTGTGAAAGGGGTGCTGAACGCGCCAGTATTCGGCGAAAGATTCGAGCAGTTACGGCTGCTGCCACCCGATTTAGGGGATGTGGACAGTCTCACAAAGCAACTCGGCCAGGATCGGGAGAGGTGGGGCGAATTCATTCGCAGGCTTGGTTACAAGCCAGAGGTCTAGTCGCGGATTCATCGCCCGCTTCAATGCTGAGCCGCGGTGCGATGCGCCCGTCGAATATTCCCGCGGATTTACTACACACGAGATCTGGAGACTATGAACGAATTCCCCAATCCTACGCAGATGCAATCTCAGGATTTGCTGCCGCGGTCTGTCGTTACGGCTTTTACGAGCCTGCCGGACATGATTCACCAATGCGCCGCTGCGTGTGGAGAGCATCCGGCCATCATCTGTGAGGGAGAGACGGTCAGTTTTGCCGCGTTCGACGCCATCGTTGGCCGCTGCGCCGCGTCACTGCAACGCGATAGCATCGTCCCGCAGGACACCATCGCTATCTGCGCAAAGAGCTCCGTCCGCTATGCCGCCGTCTTCTTTGGTAGCCTGCGCGCGGGGGCCTCGGTGGCGCCGCTATCGCCTGATGCGCACCCTGATAGCCTCGCAAGCATGATCGCCAATTCCGGGGCGCGCATTGTCTTTATTGATGGGCCCGTCGAACAGGTACTGGCGATGGCAAAGCTGCCGACGGGAATCCGCTTCATCCGAGTCGACACCCAGGAGTACGACGCGTGGCTCGCCCCTAAGGGCAGCGCGTCGTGGCCTGTTGACATCCAGCCGGAATGGGCCTTCAACATCATCTACTCGTCCGGCACCACTGGCACGCCCAAGGGAATCGTACAGTCGCACGCAATGCGCCACGCTTACACCRTGCGCAGCGCAGAGCGCGGCTACGGACCCGATGCGGTCACGATGATCTCCACACCGCTGTACTCCAACACCACGCTGGTTAGCTTTATCCCGACGCTAGCACTGGGAGGCACAGTCATCTTGATGCCGAAGTTCGATGCATCCCAATATCTCGAGCTTGCTCAACGTTGCCGTGCCACGCATACCATGCTGGTACCGGTGCAGTACAAGCGCTTGCTGGAGGATCCGGACTTCGATCGCTACGATCTTTCCTCGCTGCACAACCGCTTCTGCACCAGTGCTCCTTTTTCCGCGGCGCTCAAGGCAGATATCCTGCGACGCTGGCCAGGCGAGCTCACGGAGTTTTACGGTATGACGGAGGGCGGGGCGACATTCGAACTGCGAGCGCATGAATATCCCGATAAGCTCCACACCGTCGGAAGGCCAATCTCCGGTGACGAAGTGCGCATTATCGATTCGGAAGGCCGCGAACTCGAGCTTGGCGAGGTTGGCGAACTCGTGGGCCGCTCGCCTGCCATGATGACCGGCTACTACAAGCAGCCCGAAAAGACGGCTGAAGCAGAGTGG
>NZ_JBFTND010000096.1:0-26549 GCF_056397305.1 Cupriavidus sp. 05N40 | reverse complement strand
ATCCTGCACCACGCGCCTTGCCTCAGGCCAGGCGCCCCACCAGCCCCTGCGCCGCCTCGTCATCGGTGCGCTCGAAGCGCAGCGGCGTCACCGAAATCCCGCCCCGGCCGATCACCACGGCTTCGCTGTCCTGCGTGTCGGGCCGCGGCGCGCGCGAGAATTGCAGCCAGTGGTAGGGAATGCCGCGCGGGTCGACATGCGCCCGCACGGCGATGTCCTTGACCAGGCCAAGGCCCTGCCGCGTGACGGTGAGCGGGCCGGCGGCATCGGGATCGACGTCGGGGAAGTTGACGTTCAGGCAGGCCTGGTCGCTCCAGCCGGCGGCGAGCAGGCGGCGGATGACGTCCGGGGCCAGGGCGCGGGCGGTTTCCCAGCGCACGGCGTTGCGGTCGGTGAAAGCCTGGCTCAGCGCGATGGACGGAATGCCCAGCAGGATGCCGGTCATGGCGGCGCCCACGGTGCCGGAGAACACGGTCTCGAGGCCAAGGTTGGCGCCGCGATTGATGCCGGAGAGGACCAGGCTGGGCGGGGCGTCGGCCATCAGGTGGCGCGCGGCCATGACCACGCAGTCGCCCGGCGTGCCGCTGACGCCGAAGCGGCGCTCGCCTTGCTGGCTGAAGCGCAGCGGCGCGTGCAGGCTGATCGAATGGGAAGTGCCGCTCTGGTCGTGCTCGGGCGCGACGACCCAGACTTCGCGCGCCAGCGTGGCGGCCACGGCTTCTAGCACGGCCAGGCCGGGGGCATCGATGCCATCGTCATTGGTGAGGAGGACGCGATCCAGCAGGGGTTCGGACATGGGCGGAGGAAAAATGGGCAAGGGTGAAAGGCGTGGCGGCAATGCCGCCGGCGAAAATCCAGCGGCAACTATAAACCCAGGCCGCGCCGGCCGGCTCGCCGGTGAGCGAAGGCCTTTGGCCACGATTGCCGGATTTGCCAAGACGGCGCGGCGGCGGGCCCACTAAGCTGCGCGCGTCGTTGTCCTTGCGCGCCTCGCCGCGCCGATGCCATGTCGCCCTCCCGCTTCCCCCTGTCCTCTTCCTGGCTGTCCTCTTCCTGGCTGTCCAGCCTCGGCTTTGTGCTGATCTGGTCGACCGGCTTCATCGTGGGCCGGGCCATCGTGCCGGTGGCGCAACCCAGCCTGTTCCTGCTGGCCCGCTTCGGCCTGGCGGCGCTGATGTTCGCGATTGTCGCGCTGGCCGGCGGCGCGCGCTGGCCGGCACTGCGCGACGTCCCGAAACACCTGCTGGCGGGCGCGCTGCTGCACGGCAGCTATCTGTGCGGCGGCTATTGGGCCATCGCGCACGGGCTTGCGCCTTCGGCGATGGCCTTGCTCGGGGCCTTGCAGCCGCTGCTGACGGCGCTGCTGGCGATCCCGCTGCTGGGCGAGTTCCCGTCGCGCCAGGGCTGGGGCGGCCTTGCGCTGGGTTCGCTCGGCGTAGTATTGGTGGTGGCTCCCGCCACCCTGGCCAGCGCGCCGAGCCCGGTCTCGCCCTGGGTGGTGCTGGTGGCCTTGCTTTCCATCCTTTCCATCACCATGGGCACCATCCTGCAGAAGACCTCGATTGCCACGGCCGACCTGCGCGCCAGTTCGGCGTGGCAAAACGTGGGCGGCGCCCTGGTGGCCGGCGCGCTGGCCTGGCTGCTCGGGGAGACGCACTGGCAGCCCGGCCTGGCCCTGTGGTCGGCGCTGGGCTGGGCGGCGCTGGTGCTTTCCGGCGCCGGCACCTATCTCCTGCTGCGCATCGTCCGGCGCGGCCAGGCGGCGACCGCCGCCTCGCTGATGTTCCTGGCGCCGCCGCTGGCCGCGCTGCAGGCGTGGCTGCTGTTCGGCGACAGGCTTGGCGCCCTGCAGTTGCTGGGGCTCGCCGTGGCCGGGCTCGGGGTGTGGCTTTGCCAGACCAGCCAGCGCGCCGCGCCGCGCGGAAGTACCGGCCATGCCACCGCGCGATAAAGCCGCCGCACCCTCGCTGGCAGGCCCGGCGCCGCTGGTGGAGACCCGTATCTACGAGCCGGAGCCAGACTGGCATCGGCATGGCTACGCCCAGGTCCTGTTCGGCCTGGACGGCGCCAGCGAGCTGGAGATCGATGGCCACCTGCACCGGCTCGATCGCGGCAGCGGGCTGATCGTCCCCGCTGGCGAGCGCCATGACTTCCTCGGCCTGCCGGACAACCGCCAGCTGGTGCTGGACGTGCCGCCGGGCTCGCTGGCGCTGCCCGCGGCGCTGACCGGGCACGCCCGGGCCTTTGCCGTCGCCGATAGCTGGGCCGAGCGCGTGCGGCGCATTGCCGCCCTGCCGCAAGCCCCGGGTCGAAGCACATCCCGCCAATATCACTGGCAGCTGGCCACCGTGCTTGCGGGCGACCTGGCGCAAGGCCTGGGCGTGCCGGGACGCGGCCAGTTCGCCCCCTTTCCCGTGGCGCAGATCGACGCCTACCTGCGCCGGCATCTCGACGCGCCACTGGGCGCCGGCCAGCTTGCGGCCCATTTCGGCTGGAGCGTGCGGCGCTTCCACACCCTGTTCTGCGAAGCCTTCGGCGACACGCCGCACCGTTACCAGACCCGCCTGCGGCTGGACCACGCCACGCACCTGCTTGCCGACCACAGCCAGGGCCTGGCAGACATCGCGCTGATGCTCGGCTTTCCCGACCAGACCACCTTCACGCGCCGCTTTACCCAGCGTTTCGGCATGCCGCCGGGCGCATGGCGCAGCGCCGGCGCGCGCGCATAGCGCATCACGCACATCGCATAAGCGCCTAAAAAGGCACCTCCAAACCATCGTCGCAGGATTTATTACTGCTTGATGCCAAAATTTCACAAACAAATACTGATCGATTGTCTTTAATCTGCTCGCCACTTCCGCTCAACAGCACCGCATCACTGCATTGACTGATCGCAGGCACGGAATCTCCAGACAGGCAATTGCGTAGTTTGCATGGTTGACGGCAGGACATGCCTACCCGGCATGGCCCTGTCATTTGCGGTGCCGGGCGGGCGCGCATCACCTGCGCGACCCGTCCGGCGGAAGTCTGGAAGCAACCGGCCCGCCCTTACCCAGGGCGGCGCCGGACGATTACCGACCGGAGACAATCAATGAGTGAAAAAGCAGAAGCACTGCACCGCGGCCTGGGCGAACGCCAGATCAGGCTGATGGCGCTGGGCTCGGCCATCGGCGTCGGCCTGTTCCTGGGCTCGGCCAACGCCATCAAGATGGCGGGACCGGCCATCATGCTGGCCTATATCATCGGCGGCGCCATGATTTTCCTGATCATGCGCGCGCTTGGCGAGATGGCCGTGCACAACCCGGTGGCAGGCTCCTTCTGCCGCTACGCGCAGGACTACATGGGGCCGCTCGCCGGCTACCTGACCGGCTGGAACTACTGGTTCCTGTGGCTGGTGACCTGCATCGCCGAAATCACGGCCGTGGCCATCTACATGGGCATCTGGTTCCCCGACGTGCCGCGCTGGATCTGGGCGCTGGCCGCGCTGGCCTCGATGGGCTCGGTCAACCTGCTGGCGGTCAAGGCCTACGGCGAGTTCGAGTTCTGGTTCGCCATGATCAAGATCGTGACCATCGTGCTGATGCTGATCGGCGGCACCGGCATGATCGTGGCCGGCTTCGGCAACGGCGGCGTGGCCGTGGGCCTCTCCAACCTGTGGCAGCACGGCGGCTTCATGCCCAATGGCGCCACCGGCGTGCTGATGTCCCTGCAGATGGTGATGTTCGCGTACCTCGGCGTGGAAATGATCGGCCTGACCGCCGGCGAGGCCAGGAACCCGCAGAAGTCGATTCCCGGCGCGATCAACTCCGTGTTCTGGCGCATCCTGATCTTCTACGTGGGCGCGCTGTTCGTGATCCTCGCCATCTACCCGTGGAACGAACTCGGCACGCAGGGCAGCCCCTTCGTGATGACCTTCGAGCGCCTGGGCATCAAGACCGCCGCCGGCATCATCAACTTCGTGGTGCTGACCGCCGCGCTGTCGTCGTGCAACGGCGGCATCTTCAGCACCGGCCGCATGCTCTACAACCTCGCCCAGCAAGGCCAGGCGCCGCGCGCCTTCGCCGTGGTGGACCGCAATGGCGTGCCGCGCCGCGCACTGCTGGTGTCGATCGCCGCCCTGCTGTGCGGCGTGCTGCTGAACTACCTGGTGCCGGAAAAGGTGTTCGTGTGGGTGACCTCGATCTCCACCTTCGGCGCCATCTGGACCTGGGCGGTGATCCTGGTCACGCAGATGAACTTTCGCCGGGGCCTGTCGGCGGCCGAACGCGGCAAGCTTGCCTTCCGCATGCCGTTCTGGCCCTATGGCTCGTGGATCGCGCTGGCCTTCCTCGGCCTCGTGGTGGCGCTGATGGCCTACTTCCCCGACACGCGCATCGCGCTGTACATCGGCCCGGCATGGCTGGTGCTACTCACGGTGCTGTACTACCGCCTGGGCATGCAGTCCCGCGAGCCGGTGCAATACCAGGCCTGAGCGTTGCGCCGGCGGCGCCTCGCGGCCACGCGGCGTGAGGCTGTGCTGGCGTGATTCAGCAGCAAGACGCCCCTGCCGATCGAAAGATCGCAGGGGCGTCTTGATTTCCGGCCGTGGCCTGCCAGTTCCCTGGCGTGAATTCCTAAACCCGGTGAATAAGGATAAAGGCAGGATTAACGTCTTCGCCTGAATCGCCTGTCTGCGCGTCCGATACGCATAAGCTAGCTCCTTGAAAAAATCCACTGGCCGATTTGCAGCCGGACCTGCTTGCTGTCGCGGCAATTGGACTGCAGGAAGGCGATCACCGCGTCGAGCTGGCGCCATCGCCGGATGCTGCCGCGCACGGTGCCCAGCATATAAATGTGCCCGCCCAGCAGGAACTGCACCCGCCAGAAGCCGTCGCCCTGGCTTGTCACGATCGCGTCGTAGTCGCACTTCAGCACCTGGGTGAGCCGTCCAAGGTCCGTGATGGTGATTCGGCTCGCTTCCTCCGTATCCAGCAGATCCATGATTTCTCCGACTTCGTTATCCTTCGATTTTCGAAATCGACGCCGTATCGGTACTTTTGTTGATAGCGCCGCTAAAACCCAAGGCAATTTGAGACCAGTCGAGGCGGCGGGTTACTAGGTTATTTCGCAAAGCTGTGTGAGAAATATCCCAAATACATGTCTGCCCCAAACGCATCCCGCGACTGGCGACGCAATCGATGGGCCTTGCCGGCTCGCCGGCGCCGGCGGGCATGCCCAAGCGCCGCCGGCGCACCGGGAACCCGCTCCCCGGCTGGCATGCGCGCCCTCTGATGCCTCTCACGCACACGCGGGGGCCCGGGCCACGCTAGAATGACCGCGAATCATCAATTGCCAGGGGAGCCGGATGTCTGACGCGCTTGCCGCACCCAGCAGAACCGACGCATCCGGTGCAGAGGCCCGGGCAACTGCCGTCGCAGCCACCATCGCGAAAGCCGCGGTCGATCAAGCGGACTACGACATGCGCAACTGGACCGATCCCGAGCCCGGACCGGTCCGCATCGGGTCGCAGCAGCACTTGCGCATGTTCTGCAATATGCTGCTGCAGACGCATAACCCCTACAAACCCGCCGTGATCGACTGGCCCCGGCTCGATCCCGATGCCCTGCACCGCGTCACCTCCCTGCCGATCTGGGATATCGCCGTGCAGACCGAAGGCCGTGCGTCGGTGCGCGTCAAGGCGTTTGCCGATACCGTGGCCGATCCGCTGCTGCGCAGTGCGCTGGAGATGGATAGCAGCGAAGAGGCGCGCCACAAGGTGGTGTTATCGCGGCTGGTGGAGGCGTACGGCATTGCGCTGGAACCGGAGCCGGAGTACCTGCCGCCGGCCGACCTGGAATGGGGCTGGCTCGCCACCGGCTACAGCGAGTGCATCGACAGTTTTTTCGCCTTCGGCCTGTTTGCCGCCGCCAGGAAATCGGGATTCTTCCCCGCCGAACTGGTGGAAACCTTTGAGCCGGTCATCCAGGAAGAAGGCCGCCATATCCTGTTCTTCATCAACTGGGCGGCCTGGTACCGCCGCAGCCTGCCCTGGTGGCGACGCCCCCTGTACATGCTCAAGGTGCTGCGGGTATGGCTGTTCCTGATCAAGGAGCGCATCGGCATGGCCCGCAGCATCGAGGCCGACGGCTCGGCCAAGGACGCCAATTTCCCGATGAACAGTTCGGCCGCGCTGGGCAATACCATGTCCGCGCGCGAGATGATCGAACTCTGCCTGAGCGAGAACGAAAAACGCATGGCAGGCTATGATCCCCGCCTGCTGCGTCCCGAGACGGTGCCCAGACTGGCCCGGCTCGCGCGGCGATGGCTGCGCTAAGCGCGGCTTAATTCACTTATATCCCCTCCGGAGTGCTTTGAGATGTTCTTGTTGTCCCTGATCCCGCTCGCCATCTGGTGCGTGCTGCTGGCCGGCCGCGGCGGCTTCTGGCGCGTGCGCAAGCCCGCCCCCGCGCCCGCGCCGGCGCGGTGGCCGGAGGTCGTCGCCATCATTCCCGCCCGCAACGAGGCGACGGTGATCGGCGGGGCCGTGGCCAGCGCACTGGGCCAGGACTATCCCGCGCGGCTGCATCTGGTGGTGGTGGACGATCACAGCACCGACGGTACCGCGGACAAGGCGCGCAGCGCGGCCGCGGCGCTGGGCAAGGCGGATTCCCTGAGCGTCATCACGGCGCGGGATCTGCCGGCGGGCTGGAGCGGCAAGGTCTGGGCCCAGTCGCAAGGGCTGGAAGCAGCCGATGCGCTGGCACCGGGCGCGGCCTGGGTGTGGCTGACCGATGCCGACATCCATCATGGCGCCGGTGTGCTGAAGCAGCTGGTGGCCCGCGCGGAACACGAGCAGCGCGACCTGGTATCGCTGATGGTGCGGCTGCGCTGTGCCTCGTGGTGGGAGCGCATGATCGTGCCGGCTTTTGTCTTCTTCTTCGCCAAGTTGTACCCCTTCGCCCATGTCAACGACAAGCGCAGCCGGGTGGCGGCCGCCGCGGGCGGCTGCATGCTGGCGCGGCGCACGGCACTGGCCCGCATCGGCGGGTTCGAGGCGATCCGCGGGGAACTGATCGACGACTGCAGCCTCGCGGCGTGCATCAAGCAAGGCGGTTCGATCCGCCTGGACCTGGCCGACGACAGCGTTTCGGTGCGTCCCTACGACGACTGGCGCAGCCTGTGGGACATGATCACCCGCAGCGCCTACACGCAGCTGCGCTACTCGCCGCTGCTGCTTGCCGGCGCGGTGGCCGGCATGGCGCTGACCTACCTGGCGCCGCCCGTGCTGGCGCTGGCGGGCGGAGCGCGCCTGTGGCCGGCCTGGGCGGCCTGGCTGGCGATGTCGCTGGCCTACGCGCCGATGCTGCGCGAATACCGCCAGCCGCCGTGGCTGGCGCCGCTGCTGCCGCTGACCGCGCTGTTCTACCTGGGCGCGACSGTSGAYTCSGCGCGCCGYTACTGGCTRCGCMRGGGCGGCCAGTGGAAAGGCCGCKCSCAGGCGCCGCAGCGCGGCTGAGCGCCAGGCCGGGACCTGCCCGGCCCGGGCTCAGCGCAGGTAGCCTGCGCCGCGGAACCACTCCAGTGCCTCGCGCAGCGCTTCCTGGTAGGGCCTGGCCTGGTAGCCAAGCACCCGGCGCGCCTTTTCCGAGCTGAAGAACATCTGGTATTTCGACATGGACAGGCCGTCGGCCGTCAGGAACGGCTCCTTGCCGGTCACGCGGGCCACCGCTTCGGCCGCGTAGGCCAGCGGATAGAGCGGCCAGCGCGGCAGCTTGATGGTGGGCGGGCGCCGACCCGTCATGGCAGCGAGGTCGGCCAGCATCTGCTGCAGGGTGACGTCCTGCCCGCCCAGGATGTAGCGCTCGCCGGTGACGCCGCGGTCCAGCGCGAGCATGTGGCCTGCGGCCACGTCGTCCACATGGACCAGGTTGAGGCCGGTATCGACGAAGGCCGGGATCTTGCCGCTGGCTGCCTCGACGATGATGCGGCCGGTCGGCGTGGGCCGCACGTCGCGCGGACCGATCGGCGTGGAGGGATTGACGATCACCGCAGGCAGCCCGTCGCGGGCCACCATGCGCTCCACCACGCGCTCGGCCAGCACCTTGCTGCGCTTGTAAGCGCCAATGGCTTCGTGGCCGCCCATCGGCGCATCTTCGGCGACCGGCGCCGTGGCGCCCGCGACACGCAGGGTCGCCACGCTGCTGGTGTAGACGATGCGCTCCACCCCGCAGGTCTGCGCGGCGCCCATCACGGCCTCGGTGCCGGCCACGTTGGTGCGGACGATTTCCTCGGGATCCGGCGCCCACAAGCGATAATCGGCCGCCACATGGAACAGGTAGCGCACGCCCCTGAGCGCTGCCTCCATCGCGCGCGCGTCGCGCATGTCGCCTTCCGCGATCTCCACGGGCAACCCGTCAAGGTTGCGCCGCGGGCTTTGGGCGCGTACCATCGCGCGCACCCGGAAGCCGCGCGCCAGAGCCTGTCGTGCCACCGCCGATCCGAGAAAGCCGGAGGCGCCGGTTACCAGCACATAGTCTCCTGACGTCATATTACTCACGGAAAAAAACCTCAAAGTGTTGCTGGCGAAAGCCAGGTGCCGGGCAAAGGTTGCGGCACGGGTATATAGTAACCACCGTATGACGGGAAAGTGATTCCGGAATATCAACTAATGCTGAACCCGTTGACTGGGTCGGGGGGCCTATCTTTATGCAGGTGATTCTTGCTCAACCCCGTGGCTTCTGTGCCGGTGTAGTGCGCGCGATCGAGATTGTAGACCGCGCATTGCTCAAGCACGGTGCCCCGGTGTTCGTGCGACATGAAATCGTGCACAACAAGCACGTTGTAGAAGGACTGAGGCGCAAAGGCGCGCGCTTCGTCGAAGAACTGGACGAAGTGCCTAGCGGCGCCGTCACCATTTTCAGCGCGCATGGCGTATCCAAGGACGTCGAGGCCGACGCACGCACCCGCGAGCTGCACTCGATCGACGCGACCTGCCCGCTGGTGATCAAGGTCCACACCCAGGGGCGCCAGTACGCCGCCAGCGGCCGCACCGTGATCCTGATCGGCCATGCCGGCCACCCTGAAGTCGAAGGCACCATGGGCCAGATCCCGGGCAAGGTGATCCTGGTGCAGAGCGAGGCAGAAGTCGCCGAGCTGGAGCTGCCGGAAGACACCCCGGTCGCCTATGTGACGCAGACCACGCTCAGCGTGGACGACACACGTAATATCATTGCCGCGCTGACCCGCCGCTTCGCCAATCTGGTGGGGCCGGATACGCGCGACATTTGCTATGCAACGCAAAACCGCCAGAGCGCGGTGCGCGAACTCTCCAAACAGGTGGAACTGATCCTCGTGATCGGCGCCACCAATAGCTCCAACTCCAACCGGCTGCGCGAAATCGGCACGGAAAGCGGCGTGCCCAGCTATCTGATCGCCGATGGCAGCGAGCTGAACCCCGAATGGGTGCGCGGCGTCGAAGTCGTCGGCATCACCGCTGGCGCCTCCGCCCCCGAGGAGATGGTCATGGACGTGATCGCCACGCTGCGCCGCCTGGGTCCGGTGGAAGTCTCCACCATGGACGGCCGCGAGGAACACGCTGAATTCCGGCTGCCCGCCGAACTGGCCGACCCGCCCGCGCGCAAGCGCACGGCTGCCAGCAAGGCCACCCCCGAGGCCGCGCCGCAGCCGGACCCGCAAACCGCCGCCGGGTAATGCCCGGCCGCCCCCATATAAGAAGGAAGTAAATGGCCATTCCCTTTCTGCAAGTCGCCCGCGTGGGCGCCTACGTCGTCAAGCAGCATCTGTCCGGCAACAAGCGCTACCCCCTGGCGCTGATGCTCGAGCCCCTGTTCCGATGCAACCTGGCGTGCAACGGCTGCGGCAAGATCGACTATCCGGACGAAATCCTGAACCAGCGCCTGTCCGTGGCGGAATGCCTGGGCGCCGTCGACGAATGCGGCGCGCCGGTGGTGTCCATCGCCGGCGGCGAGCCGCTGCTGCACCGTGACATGCCGGAGATCGTGCGGGGCATCATCGCCCGCAAGCGCTTCGTCTACCTGTGCACCAACGCGCTGCTGATGGAAAAGAAGCTGGACCAGTACGAGCCCAACCCCTACTTCGTGTGGTCGGTCCACCTGGACGGCGACCGCGACATGCACGACCACGCAGTCAGCCAGGAAGGCGTCTACGACCGCGCCGTGGCGGCGATCCGCGCGGCCAAGGCGCGCGGCTTCCGGGTCAACATCAACTGCACGCTGTTCAACAACGCCGAGCCGGAAAAGGTCGCGAAGTTCTTCGACTCGGTCAAGGAAATCGGCGTGGATGGCATCACCGTGTCGCCGGGCTATGCCTACGAGCGCGCGCCGGACCAGCAGCACTTCCTGAACCGCGGCAAGACCAAGCAGCTGTTCCGCGACATCCTGCAGCGCGGCCAGAACGGCAAGAAATGGGCATTCAGCCAGTCCACGCTGTTCCTGGACTTCCTGGCCGGCAACCAGACCTATCACTGCACGCCCTGGGGCAACCCGGCGCGCACGGTGTTCGGCTGGCAACGTCCGTGCTACCTGCTGGGCGAAGGTTATGTGAAGACCTTCAAGGAATTGATGGACACCACCGACTGGGACGCCTACGGCACCGGCAACTACGAAAAGTGCGCCGACTGCATGGTACACAGCGGCTTCGAAGCCACCGCCGTGGCCGACACCATCTCCCATCCGCTCAAGGCGCTGGGCGTGTCCCTGCGCGGCGTGCGTACCTCGGGCCCGATGGCCCCGGATATCCCGCTGGACAAGCAGCGCCCCGCCGACTACGTGTTCTCGAAGCACGTCGAGATCAAGCTCGAAGAGATCGGCCGCTCCAAGGCCAAGGCAGCCAACGACGCCGCCACGCGCAAGGCGGCCGCCCACTAAGCACCCGGGACGCTCCCCGACGGGAGCGCCGCGCCGCGGTACCTTGCGTACCGCCCGGCGCGGCTGCCGGCGGGCGCTCAGGCGTCCGCGGTCCGGCGTGCGTTGTGGTTGACGAGGTACTTGAGCAGCCCGTCGATGCCGTTGCGCGCCACGATGTCGGCGAACTGGCGGCGGTACACCTCGATCAGCCAGGCCCCCATCATGTTGATGTCATAGATCTTCCAGCCGTTGCCGCTGCGCTGCAGACGGTAGTCGATCTGCATATCGTCGCCGTTGTTCTGCACCCGCGTCTCCACCACCACATCGGTGGCATTGGCCGCGGCCAGGACCGGCTTGTAGCTGAATTTCACCTTCTGCTCGCGCAACTGTGACAGCGATACCGCATAGCTGCGCACCAGCAGGGTCTGGAACTGCTCGTAGAGTTGCTTCTGCTGCTCGGGCGTGGCATTGCGCCAGGCGCTGCCCACCGCCAGCCGGGTGGTACGCTCGAAGTCGGCGTAGGGCAGGAACTGGCGCTCCACCACGGCCGTGATCTTGGCCAGGTCGCCGCTGCGCGTATCCGGGCTGGACTGGATCGTGCTGATCACGCCCTCGACCGCGGCCCGCACCAGGCGGTCCGGCGAGGACTTGTCCACCGATTGCGCCTGCGCGGCCGATACCATGGCCACCGCCGCGAGCGGAACCAGGGCCTGGAAAGCAATACCGTGTGTCTTCATGCGAATTTAGACCTGAAAATGCCGGTCGGGTCGACCGTCGGACGGGTCCGGCGGCTTTGCCAAGGAAACCAGACATGGAGAGTGCCGCAGCGCGCCTCAGCGCCACAAAAGCCAGGCTGCAGACGGCTTGCGCGCACATGACGGGGCAGTATAGCGTACCGGCGCAGGCACGCACCGGGCCCGGCTCGCCCGCGTGGCGCCTCGCGCGCACCGCGGCGCGGCCCGGTACCCGAGCGCCATGCCGTGCCGTCCCGTTATACTCGCGGCTGCCGCTTTGTGCCTTTGCTTCGTCTTGTCGCTTGCATGAGGCTTCGCATTGCGACCAGAGCGGCACCTTGCGGCGTACCGTGCGCGGTACCTCCGCGTGTATCTTTTACCGCGCCCGCCGTAGCGCATCACTCAGGTCCCCATATCGCCCATGCTGACGTCGTCGGTCATTCGCATCGTCAAGTTCTCCACCCGCCGCGCCTGGCCCGTGATCGCGCTTGCGCTGTTGCTGACCATCGTCAGCGGTATCTATGTGGCTCGGCACTTCGCCATCAATACCGATATCAGCCGCCTGCTGGAATCGGACCAGCCCTGGGCGAAACGTGATGCCGCGGTCAGCGCCGCCTTTCCCCAGCGCGACCAGATGATCCTGGCCGTGGTGAAGGCGCCGGCCCCCGAGCTGGCCGATGCCGCCGCCGACGAGCTGGCCAAGGCGCTCGGGCAGCAGACCACGCGCTTTCGCGCGGTCAGCCAGCCCGGCGCCGGCGATTTCTTCGAGCACAACGGCCTGCTCTTCCTCGATACCGCCAAGCTGCGTGACGTGACCTCCCAGCTCAAGCAGGCGCGCCCGCTGCTCAACGCGCTGGCGCACGACCCGACCCTGCGCGGCCTGTCCGACACGCTCACCACCACGCTGAACCTGCCGCTGCAGCTGGGTCAGATCAAGCTGGGCGACATGGCCAAGCTGCTCGGCAGCAGCGCCGGGGTGGTCGACCAGGTGCTGGCCGGCAAGCCGGGCGCGCTGTCCTGGACCGGGCTGGTCGACTCCGGCCAGGAGCTGGCGCCCGGCGCCACGGCGATGTCCTTCGTCGCGCTCAGCCCCGTGCTCGACTACGCCGACCTGCAGGCCGGCGCCGGCGCGGCCGAAGCCATCCGCGCCACTGCGCTCAAGCTCGGGCTGGACAAGCGCTTCGGCGCCAGCGTGCACCTGACCGGCTCGCAGGCGCTGGCCGACGACGAGTTCGCCTCGGTCAAGGAAGGCGCCGCCATGAACGGCGTGCTGACCCTGCTGGTGGTGATCCTGATCCTGTGGCTGGCGCTGCGCTCCAAGCGGCTGATCATGGCGGTGCTGGCCAGCCTGCTGGTCGGCCTGGCCATCACCGCCGCGCTGGGACTGGCCATGGTGGGCGCGCTGAACATGATCTCGGTCGCCTTCGCCGTGCTGTTCGTCGGCCTGGGCGTGGACTTCGGCATCCAGTTCGGCGTGCGCTACCGCGCCGAGCGCCACACACACCCCGACATCCCCGACGCGCTCGCCTGCGCCGCCAAGGCGGTAGGCGTGCCGCTCGCGCTGGCCGCGGCCGCCACCGCGGCCGCCTTCTTCTGCTTCCTGCCGACCGACTACCGCGGCGTGGCGGAGCTGGGCAAGATCGCCGGCGTGGGCATGCTGGTGGCCTTCAGCACCACCATTACCCTGCTGCCGGCGCTGATCACCGTGATGCGCCCGAAGGACGAAGCCGGCCGGCTCGACGTGCCAGGCTTCAAGTGGCTGGCGCCCGCCGACGCCTTCTTCGAGCGCTACCGCACCCAGGTCCTGATCGCCACCCTCGGCGTGATCCTGGCGGGCGCGCCGCTGCTGATGCACCTGCGCTTCGATTTCGATCCGCTGCACCTCAAGGATCCGCACTCCGAATCGATGGCGACGCTGCTCTCGCTCAAGGATGCGCCCCAGGCCGGCACCGACAATGTCAATGTGCTGACCCCCTCGCTGGATGCCGCCAAGGCCGCCGCCGCCCGCCTGGCGGCGCTGCCCGAGGTGTCGCGCGTGGTCACGCTGCAGACCTTCATTCCCGACGACCAGCCGGCCAAGCTGGCGCTGATCGCCGATGCGAGCGCCAGCCTGATGCCGGTGCTGACGCAGACCGTGGCCACGCCGGCCAACGACGAGCGCCGCGTCAGCTCGCTCAAGAACGCGGCGCGCCAGCTGGCGCTCGCCGCCGAAGACCATCCCGGCCCCGGCGCGACGCAGGCCAGCCACCTGGCCGCGTCGCTGCGCAAGCTCGCCGCCGCCGATGCCGCCACGCRCGACCGCGCGGAGCAGGCCATCGCCCTGCCGCTGCGCCTGGCGCTGGCGCGCCTGCAGCGCACCCTGTCGCCGCAGCCGGTCACGCAGGCATCGCTGCCGCCCGCCATGGTGCGCGACTGGGTCGCACCGGACGGCCAGGCGCTGGTCAGCGTGAGTCCCAAGCTCCCCGCCGCGGCCAAGCCCGGCGATGCCGACGCCTCCAGCGTCGACAGCGATCTGCGCGACGCCGCGCTCAAGCGCTTTATCGATGCCGTGCAAGGCGTTGCGCCGGATGCCGTGGGCGGGCCGATCTCGATCCGCGGCTCGGCCGACACCATCATGACCGCCTTCGCCCAGGCCGGCGTGTGGGCCGTGGTGTCGATCACCATCTTGCTGTGGGTGACGCTGCGCCGCGTGGGCGACGTGCTGCGCACGCTGGTGCCGCTGCTGGTCTCGGCGCTGCTGACGCTGGAGCTGTGCGTGGTGTTCGGCATCCCGCTCAATTTCGCCAACGTGATTGCGCTGCCGCTGCTGTTCGGCATCGGCGTGGCATTCAAGATCTACTATGTGATTGCCTGGCGCGAAGGCAAGACGCACCTGCTGCAATCGCCGCTGACCCACGCCGTGCTCTTCAGCGCCGCCACCACCGCCACCGCCTTCGGCAGCCTCTGGCTGTCGCAGCATCCGGGCACCGCCAGCATGGGCAAGCTGCTGGCGCTGGCGCTGGCGTGCACGCTGGCCGGCGCCGTCTTCTTCCAGCCGATCCTGATGGGCAAGCCGCGCAAGCGGTCCGCGCCTGCCAAGGGGCCGGTCCACTGAAAACCCGCCAACCATGACGACCCGTTCCGATTACCGTCCCTCCAGTATTACCCGGCTGCTGCCGGCGCTGTCCCTCGCGCTGCTGGCCACAGCCTGCGCCAGCGGCCCCCAGGCCAGCCCGAACGACCCCATCGAGCCGTTCAACCGCGTCATATTCACGATCAATGACAAGGCCGACGAATACGTGGCGACCCCATTGGCCAAGGGCTATCGCGCCGTCACGCCGCAGCCCGTGCGCACCGCCATCACCAACTTCTACTCGAACCTCGCCGACGTCGGCAATTTCGTCAACAACGTGCTGCAGGGCAAGGGCGTCGACGCGGCCGAGACCTTCATGCGGATCGCCGTCAACTCCACGCTCGGCATCGGCGGCCTGATCGATATCGCCACGCCGGCCGGCCTTAGCAAGCACGCACAGGACTTCGGCCTGACCATGGGCGTGTGGGGCATACCCTCGGGCCCGTACCTGGTGCTGCCGCTGTTCGGCCCCAGCTCGATCCGCGACGGGATCGGCCTGTACGTGAACTTCCAGATCTCGCCCACCACGTGGGTCGACCAGGACTACCGCTACGGCCTGTACTTCCTGGGTTTCCTCGATGCCCGCACCAATGCGCTGGGCGCGACCGACCTGCTGACGCTGGCGGCGCTGGACAAATACAGTTTCGTACGGGATGGATACCTGCAGCGGCGCCAGTACCTGATCGACGGCGGCAGCGGCAAGCTGCCGCAATATGAAGACGACGACGCGCCGGCGGATGCCGCGCCGGCCGCGGCGCCCGGCGCACCGGCCTCTGCACCGGCCTCTGCGCCGGCCGCTACACCGGCCGAGGCAACGGCGGCACCGGTTCCGCCGCCAGCCGGCGGCGCGGAAAAGGCGCCGGACGAGAGCACCAGGAAGGAATAGTCATCAGCCTTGTGGTGGCCCGGGCGCCGAGGAGCGCCCAGGCTGCCCGCCTGCCGGAATCGTCCTGATTCCGGCGCAAGCCCCATCAAGCCCCATCAAGCCCGTTCGAGCCCCGTTCAGGCCAGCCCGAATCCCGTTCCCACGCGGCGCCGTGCCGCTTCCAGCCCCAGCCTCGCGCGCTTCGCATCGCGCGCCAGCCTGAGCAGGTCCGGCAACTGGCCGGGCCCGGCCAGCAAAGACTTCAATACCGCCCAGATATCGGTCCCGCCGTCCGCACCCATGCCGGCCACCGCAGCGGGCGGGACATCGCGCGCGGCCGGATCCACCACCACGCGGCAGGCGGCGAAGGGGACGCCGTATTCGTGCGCGATGCGTGCTGCGATATGGGATTCCATGTCGGCTGCCAGCGCGCCGGTGGCGGCATGCAGCGCGCTCTTGGCGGCCACGGAGGTAACCGGTGAATCATCGCCGGCGAGCGTGCCGGCGACGGCATCGGGCAGAGACCGGGACAGCGCCCGCAGCCAGGCGGCATCGGCCGGCCAGAAGCTGGCGCCTGCGCGGATGCCGGTGGCGAGGATCACCTTGCCGGGCAGCAGCGCGGGATCCAGCCCGCCGGCCACGCCGAAGCTGATCACCCCGGCGCAGGGCTGCGCCAGGCGCTCGCGCAGGCCTTGCGCCAGCGCCTCGGCGCGCAGGCCATGCAGGGTTTCGATGCCGGGTCCCGCGGCAATGCGGGCCTCGAAGCGCATGCCGGTCACCACGAGCATGGGACCGGCGCGGCGCGGCGCCGGGACTGCCGTGCTTACATCCCCCACGCCACCGCCCGCGTGCCGTCGCGGCGCAGGTTGCGGAAGCGGGCCAGCGCCCACAGCGGGAAGAAACGCGCGTAGCCGTGGTAACGCAGGTAGAACACGCGCGGGAAGCCCACCGCGGTGAAGCGCGCTTCGTTCCACAGGCCATCGGCCTGCTGCGTGCCGACCAGGTAATCGATGCCGCGCGCCACGGCCGGATGATCGACGGCGCCGGCCGCCATCAGCGCCAGCACCGCCCACGCGGTCTGCGAGGCCACGCTCGGCGCGGGCTCGTAGCCCTTGTAGTCGAGGCGGTAGCTGCTGCCGTCCTCGCCCCAGCCACCGTCGGCGTTCTGGATCGAGATCAGCCACTCGGCGGCGCGGCGCATCTCCGGCGCCTCCGGGTCCATGCCCGCGGCGTTGAGCGCGCACAAGGCGCTCCAGGTGCCGTAGATATAGTTCATGCCCCAGCGGCCATACCAGCTGCCGTCGGCCATCTGCTCGTCCAGCAGGTAGCGCAGCGCGCGCTTGAAGGCGTCGCTGCTGGTGGCGCTCTCGCCGAGCTGCGCCAGCATCGACAGGCAGCGCGCCGAGACATCGGCGGTGGGCGGATCGAGCAGCGCGCCGTGGTCGGCGAACGGAATGTTGTTGAGGTACTCGTGCGTGTTCTCGGGCTCGAAGGCACCCCAGCCGCCGTTGCTGCTCTGCATGCCTTCGACCCATTCGCGCGCGCGCGAAACGGCTTCGCCATAGCGCTCGCGGTGGCTGGCCGCCGTCACGGCGGGCGCGCCGGCGCCCACGCGCGCGGCGCGGTCCATGGCCATGGCCACCACGGCGGTGTCGTCCACGTCCGGGTAATGCGGATTGGCGTACTGGAAGGCCCAGCCGCCGGGGCGCACGTCCGGGCGCCGCACGATCCAGTCGCCGCGCACGTCCAGCTCCTGCAGCGGCACCAGCCATTGCAGGCCGCGCTCGGCGGCCGCCTCGGCGCGCGCGCCGCCGGCTTCCAGCAGGGCATGGCTGGCCAGCGAGGTGTCCCACACCGGCGACAGGCAAGGCTGGCAATACGCTTCGTCGCCATGCACCACCAGCAGCTTCTCGACGGACGCGCGCGCGATCGCCACGTCCGGATCGGTCCTCGGCACGCCCAGCACGTCGAACATCATCACGGCGTTCGCCATGGCCGGGAAGATGGCGCCCAGGCCGTCCTCGCCGTTCAGGCGTTCGCGCACGAACCGCTCCGCACGGTCGATGGCGCGCTTGCGCAGGCTGCGCGGGAACAGCGGCTCGGCCACGCGCAGGCCGGCATCGACCACGCGGAAGAAGCTGAACCACGCGCGTCCCTGGTGGGGCGCCTTGGCTGGCAGGCGCGTGGCCTGGCACGGGCGCAGGAACAGCTCGTCGATGCCCACGCCGCGCGGATTGCGCGCCTGCGGACGCAGGCTGTTGAGCACCAGCAGCGGCACGATCACCGTGCGGGCCCAGTACGCCACCTTGGAAAGATGGAACGGGAACCACAGGGGCAGCAGCATGATCTCCACCGGCATCATCGGCACCGCCTGCCACGGCATCACGCCGTACAGCGCCAGCAGCGTGCGGGTGAAGACATTGCTGCCCTCGGCGCCGCCCTGCGCATGAATGGAGGCGCGCGCGCGGCGCATGTGCTCGGCATCGGGGTCGTCACCGATCATCTTCAGCGCGAAATACGCCTTCACGCTGGCGCTGATGTCGGACGCGCCCTGGTGGAACAGCGGCCAGCCGCCGTCGGCATTCTGGATGCGGCGCAGGTAGCGCGCGATGCGCGCTTCCAGCACGGTATCGGCGGTCTCGCCCAGGTAATGCACCAGCAGGACGTACTCGGCCGGGATGGTGGCGTCGGCTTCCAGCTCGAACACCCAATGGCCGTCCGGCTGCTGGGCCGCCAGCAGGGCGTCCTGCGCGCGGCCGATCGCGCCTTCCAGCGCGCCCGCCTGCGGCGCGCCGTGCGCGACAGCCGCAGGGATGGYCGGATCGGTGGATATTGCTACTTGGCTCATCGGTTTCGATGTCCTCTCTTCAACAACGCAAATTACAGCAATGCCGCACGCTCGCCGGGCCCATGACGGGCGGCGACCGCGTACGGCGGCAAATCAGCGCACCGCCTCAGACGAGACCGTGCCGCAACAGGATCCAGAGCGCGCGGGCGCGGGGCACCCTCACCCGTTCGCGCGGCGTGGTCCAGCCGCGGGCCAGCAAGCGCTGCAGCACCACGTGGTAGACCTCGCCCATGATGCGCGGCGAGCGCACCACGCGGCGCGGGCAGTTCGCCATGATCGCGAACGCCTTGTCATAGTGCGCCTGGGCCTGCCCCGCCACTTCCAGGCAGGCGCGGCCCACGGCCGGATGGCCGACGATGGCCTGCGGCGCGCCCAGCGGCACGCCAGCATTGGTGAGCGCTTCGGCCGGCAGGTACACGCGGCCCAGCCCGGCGTCCTCGTCGATGTCGCGCAGGATATTGGTCAGCTGCAGCGCACGGCCCAGGTGATAGGCCAGCGCCACGCCGGCATCGCGCTCCATGCCGAACACGCGCACCGCAAGCCGGCCAACCGCGCTCGCCACGCGATCGCAATACAGGTCCAGCGTGGCGGCGTCGGGCGCGCGCACATCGCCCACCACATCCATGGCCATGCCATCGATGACCGCCAGGAAATCCTCCTGCAGCAGCCCGAAGCGCTGGATCTGCGCATGCAAGCCGCGCAAGGCGGGCGGCGGCGAACCGGCATAGCAGGCGGCCAGGTCGGCGCGCCAGGCATCCAGCCCGGCCAGGCGCGCGGGACGCGGGTCATCGCCGTCGGCGATATCGTCCACCGCCCGGCAGAAGGCATAGATCTCGAACATCGCCTGCCGCTGCACGGCAGGCAGGATCTTCATGGCGGCATGGAACGAACTGCCGGACGAGACGGCATTGCCTGCGGGTGGGACGTTTTGCACTGCGATATCGGTTCCGGCCACGTAACTCCCCGTCACGCGTTGAGCCGCCTCCGCCGCACGCCCCGTTCCCGGAAAAGCACACGGGAAAAGGCACGCACAGCCAGGGCGGCATGATTTTGGGTAATTCGGGATTATAGCAAGGCGCGCCGTGGAGGGCCTGCTAGCGGGCAGCGGGGTGAACTTCGGACGCCAGGGCGCGGGAATGCAGGGGGCGGGCTGCGCAGAGCGGCGGCGAATGCGCCCGGGAAGTGCTCGACATGCACCGCTGGAAGCGTCTATCAAGCGCCCATCGAGCGCCCATCAATATCCCGATGAATCACAAAAGCAGGGATCAGACGAGCCGGCGCGCCCGCCTGCGAAAGACACGCAGGCGCGCGGTCGTGCGGGGCGCGGCTCAGGCGCCGCTTACCCGGCCTCGCAGCCGGAGCACGACAAACCCTCTCAGGCCGGGATCATAGCGGGCAAATTCGAACCCCTTGCCGGCCGGATCCACCGGCACCCGGTCGGCCGCGGCCTGTGCCAGGGCCCATTCGGTGGCCGCCTGCATCCTGCGAAGATCGGCCAGCACTGCCGGCGAAACACGGTCGAGCAAGCGACGCGAACGGAGCGCTTCCATGGCGGCCTCCCTTGGGCTGGCAATCAGGACGCCCTCAGTCTATGCCCCACCTGCGCCTGCCTGATGTGTTCCAGCCCACACATCGCGCCATGTTCCCCGCGCCGCGAGAACGGAAGCCCGGTGCTCAGAATCCCACCGGATAGCCGTCCTTGCGGTGATCCGAAGCGGCCGCGTAGCCGCTGTCGAGCCGCATCGCTATCTGGGCGCCGCCGAAGTCCAGGTTGCCCTGCGGCGCCACCTCGACCTTGTGCCCGCGCGCGCGCAGCCCTGCCACGGTGGCTTCCGGGCAGTTCCATTCCACCGAGATGGTGCTGTTGTCGTCCAGCACACGCCAGCGCGGGCCGTCGCACGCGGCTTGCGGGTTCTGGCCGAAGTCCGCCAGGCGGCTGGCCATCTGCACATGGCCCTGGGCCTGCATCGAGCCACCCATCACGCCGAAGCTGGCCAGCGGCTTGCCCTGGCGCATCAGGAAGCCGGGGATGATGGTGTGGAACGGCCGCTTGCCGGGACTGACCTGGTTGGGGTGGCCGGGCTTGAGGTTGAAGCCCCAGCCGCGGTTATGCAGCGCGATGCCGGTGCCGGGCACCACCACGCCGGAGCCGAAGCCCTTGAAATTGGACTGGATGTACGAAACCATCATGCCGTTGCGGTCCGCCGCGGTCAGGTAGACCGTGCCGCCGCTGTGCGGCTTGCCGGGGCCGGCCGCGCCGGCACGCTCGAGGTCGATGGTCCTGGCGCGGCTGGCCAGGTAGCGGCGATCCAGCAGATCGGCCGCCTGCACCTCGGTCATCGCCGTGTGGTCGCCTACGTAGGCATGCAGGTCGGCAAAGGCCAGCTTCATGGCTTCCACCTGCACGTGGATGGCCGCGGCGGAGTCCACGCCCATGCCGGCCACGTCGAACTGTTCCAGCATGCCCAGCGCCATCAGCGCGCCGATGCCCTGCCCGTTCGGGCCGATCTCGAACAGCTCCAGGTCGCGGTAGGCCGTGCTGATCGGCTGGACCCAGTCAGCGCGGTGCGCGGCCAGGTCCGCCTCGGTGATCAGCCCGCCGGTGGCGCGCGCGTGCGCGGCAATGCGGCCGGCCAGTTCGCCATGATAGAAATCGTCGCCCTTGGTCTCGGCGATGCGGGCCAGCGTCCGCGCCTGGCCCTCGCAGATAAAGCGCTCGCCCGGCAGCGGCGCGCGGCCGTTCGGCGCGAAGGCGTCGGCAAAGCCCGGCTTGTCGATCAGCACCGGCACCTGCGCCTGCCACTGGCGGTGCACGGTGTGCGAGACCAGGTAGCCATTGCGCGCATATTCCAGCGCGGGCTCGAACAGGTCAGCGAACGGCAGGCTGCCGAACTTTTCCCAGGTGGCACGCCAGCCGGACACCGCGCCTGGCACGGTCACGGTGTCCCAGCCGTTGGGGGGCATGCTGTCGTAGCGCGAGAAATACTCCGGCGTCCAGGCCGCGGGCGCGCGGCCGCTGGCGTTCAGGCCGTGCAGTTCCTTGCCGTCCCAGATCAGCGCGAAGGCATCGCCACCGATCCCGTTCATGCAGGGCTCGACCACGGTCAGGGCGATGGCGGTGGCCAGCGCCGCGTCCACGGCGTTGCYGCCGCGGGCCAGCATGCGCAGCCCGGCCGCGGCCGCCAGCGGCTGCGAGGTGGCCACCACGTTGTCGGCCAGGACCGGCACGCGCTGCGAGGGATAGGGGAAATTCCAGAAATTGGTCATGGGACTAAGCGCTTGCGCCCGGTGAGCGGCGATTGAAAGTTGAGGAATCAGGGGACTGCAACGCCCGGTAGCCACCGTCGCGGGACGGCTGCTGCCGGGCACTTCAAGAACAAGAAAACGACGGAAAGCGCGATGTCTTCACGGCTGCGTCTATTCGATCCGCACGTTGGCCGCGCGCGCCACCTTTTCCCACGTGCGCATCTCGTCGCCGATCATCTGGCCGAACTGCTCGGGCGGGGTGTACTTGATCTGCACGCCCTGCGCTTCCATCGACGCGCCAAGCTCGGGCGAGGCCAGCACCTCCTTCATGGCGGCGGCAAGCTGCCGGACCACCTGCGGCGGCGTGYCCTTCGGCGCGACCAGGCCAAACAGGTTGTCGGCACGGAAATCGCGGATGCCCGCCTCGGTCACGGTCTGCGCATCGGGCAGCGAACTCACGCGCTGCCCGGACGCCACCGCCAGCAGGCGCAGCTTGCCGGATTTCACATGCGGCAGCGCCGAGGGAATGCTGTCGAACATCAGGGTGGAGCGCCCGGCGATCAGGTCCGGCAGTGCGAACGAGCTGCCCTTGTATGGCACGTGCACCACGTCCACCCCGGTGCGCAGCTTGAACAGCTCCGATTCCAGGTGCGACAGCGTGCCGGCGCCCTGCGAGGCGAAGTTGTACTTGCCGGGCGAGGCCTTGAGCAGGCTCACCAGCTCGGGCACCGAATGCACCGGCAGCGAGGCCGGCACCACCAGGATATGCGGCACGGTGCCGATGCCCGCGATGGGCACGAAATCCCGGCTCAGGCTGGCAGGCTGGCTGTTGTACGTGGCTGCCGCGATGGCGGCATTGCTGACGGCAGCCAGGTACAGCGTGTAGCCGTCGGGCGCGGCCTTGGCCGCGTAGCCCATGCCGATGGCGCCGCCCGCGCCCGGGCGGTTGTCCACCACCACGGGCTGCCTGAGCACGGTGGACAAGCGCTGCCCCACCGCACGCGCCAGCACGTCGGTGGCGCCGGACGGCGGGAAGGACAACACCAGTTGCACCGGGTGGTCGGGATAGTCCGCGGCGGCGGCCGGCGCGGCGGCGCCGAGGGCCAGTGCCAGCAGCAGGCCGGCATGGCACGAACGTGTGCGGAAAAGCGACTGCGTGAACATGATCAGGGTAGCTCCGGAAAGCGTCGAGAGACGTTGACTGCCTAGGTAGGTTCGGATGCGTTCCAGGGCGCAGCCGCTTTGCCTGCCAGCTTGTTTGCGCGCCCCTGTCATGCTGGATCTGCTTCGCCTTCGGGCGATATGCCGGCTGATGGGAAGTGATGATTCTAGGGCGGGCTTCCGGACACCGGGATGCGGATCGGCCATAAGGCTATGCGAAAATGGAATACCCCTGTGGAAGATCCGTGCGAGAGGCCCGCGGCGATCCGTTCACGGGACCACCCGAAACAGTCCTAGGAACGCGCAAGCCATGCAACTGAAATGGATCGACGACCTGCTGGTCCTGGAAAAGACCCGCAGCTTCTCGCGTGCCGCCGAGTTGCGGCACATCACGCAATCGGCCCTGTCGCGGCGCATCCGCTCCCTGGAAGACTGGGCCGGCGCGGTGCTGGTCGACCGCAACACCTTCCCGCTCGATCTCACGCCCGCGGGCAAGACCTTCTGCGCCAGCGGCCGCGAAGCGCTGACCCTGCTGATGGACGCGCGCGCCACCCTGCGCCAGGAAAGCCGCATGCCGGGCAAGGCCATCCAGATCGCCGCCGGGCACACCTTGTCGCTGACCTTCCTGCCCACCTGGCTCAAAGCCTGCCAGGCCCGCTACGGCCAGTTCAATGCACGCGTGGTGGCCGCCAACGTGCTCGAAGCGGTGGTGGCCTTGTCGGAGGGCAACTGCGACCTGATGCTGGGCTACAACCATGCGCGCGTGCCGGTCTCGCTGGATACCGACAAGTTCCGCAGCCTGACCGTGGGCCATGACCTGCTGATGCCGCTGAGCGCGCCCAACTTGCGCGGCGGCCCGCTGTTCTCGCTGGGCGGCAGCGGCCACAAGCCGATTCCCTACCTGGCCTATACCGCCGGCACCACGCTCGGGCGCGTGGTGGAGGTCATCCTGGAAGGCACGCCGCCGCGCCGCCCCCTGGAGCGCTGCTACGAGGCGGATATGGCGATCCTGCTGATGAAGATGGCCATCGAAGGGCACGGCGTGGCCTGGCTGCCGCGCACCACCGCGGCCGACGCGCTGGCCGCGGGCACCCTGGTGCCGGCCGGCGATGCCACATGGCACTCCGGACTCGACATCTGCGCCTACCGCGCGGCCCACGCCGGCAACCCTACCCTGCTCGAACTCTGGGAGGTGCTGGAGCGGCAGGCGCAATAGCGTGGCGCCGCGTGCGCCACGCCGCATGCCGGCGTCACCTATGCTGTAGACGTTTGCGGATTGCCCCCGCGACTGGCCCGGGCCGGCGCCCGAACCGGGACGCGAGGCCGCCTCCGGCCTGCTGTCCCGGCACGTGGATGCGCTGTGCCGGCGCTCCTCCTGCGACCTCGACCAACTGCTACGGGAGAACTGCCCCATGGGTCTTGCTGGCATCCTGTTCGCCCTTGGCCTGCTGATCTGGCTGGCCTACCGGGGCTGGAGCATCCTGCTGCTGGCGCCGGCCGCCGCGCTGCTGGCCGCGGCCACGGCGGGCGAGCCGCTGCTGGCGCACTGGACCCAGACCTTCATGGCCAATGCGGCGGGCTTCTTCGCGCAGTTCTTCCCGCTGTTCCTGCTGGGCGCGCTGTTCGGCAAGCTGATGGACGACAGCGGCTCGGTCAACGCCATCGCCGCCTGGATGATCCTCAAGCTCGGCCCGCGGCGGGCCATCCTGGCGGTGGTGCTGGCCGGTGCGCTGGTCACCTATGGCGGGGTCAGCCTGTTCGTGGCCTTTTTCGTGCTGGCGCCGATGGCACAGGCGCTGTTTGCCGCCGCGCAGATCCCGCGCCGGCTGATGCCGGCTGCGATCGCGCTTGGGACCTCCACCTTCACCATGTCCGCGCTGCCGGGCACGCCGGCCATCCAGAACGCCATCCCCATGCCGTTCTTCGGCACCACGCCGTTCGCCGCGCCGGGCCTGGGCGTGATTGCCGCGGCCATCATGCTGGGCTTCGGGCTCTGGTGGCTGGGGCGGGTGGAGCGTGCCGCGCGCCGCGCGGGCGAGACCTTCGGCGACCATGCGCTGGCTTGCGCCGACCGCGCTGCCGACGATGCGCTGGTGCGCGAGCGCGCCACCGTGGCGCGCGAATTCGATCCCGCCGAGGCCCACCGCGGCGCGCGCAGCGAAGAACTGCCTGCCGTGTGGAGCGCCTTCGCGCCGCTGGTGGTGGTGGTCGCCGTCAACCTGGTCATGAGCCTGCTGGTACTGCCGCGCCAGGACGCCGGCTACCTGGCCGACGAGCGCTGGGGCGGCACCAGCCTGGCGGCGCTGGGCGGGGTGTGGTCGGTAATCGTGGCGCTGGCGGCCGCCACGCTCTGCCTGCTGATCCTGCACCGCAAGCGCCTGCGCAAGCTGCGCGAGAGCATGGACGCCGGCGCCAATGCGGCCGTGCTGCCGGCCGTGAGCGTGGCCAGCCTGGTGGGTTTCGGCGCGGTGGTGGCAGCCCTGCCCGGCTTCGACGTGGTGCGCGACTGGGTGCTGTCGATCGAGGGCGGTCCGCTGGTATCGCTCGCGGTGGCCACCAATGTGCTGGCCGCGCTGACCGGCTCGGCCTCGGGCGGCCTGACCATCGCGCTGCAGGCGCTCGGCGGCACCTATCTGCAACTGGCCGAAGTCACCGGCATCGACCCGGCCCTGATGCACCGTGTCGCCGTGATCGGCGCCGGCACGCTCGACAGCCTGCCGCACAACGGCGCGGTGGTAACCCTGCTGGCGGTGTGCGGCACCACCCACCGCGAGAGCTATCGTGACATCGTGGTGGTGGGCATCGCCGGCCCCATCGCCGCACTGGTCGCGGTGATCCTCATCGGCGGGACCTTCGGATCCTTCTAACGACGGCTGCGGCCGCCGCGATCCTGGCTCCCGGGCGAATGCACGTTGCACCGGCGCGGTAGCGGCAGGGCGCGCCACGTCTTTCGTCACCGAGGTACGGTCGTCCGGCAGCGGGTTGCCGGTGGGGCAGGATTCACGCCCGTGTTCCGCCCCTGCGCTCACTCGTGATATGGTCGCCGGACGCTGCATCTCCCCAATGCAGGATGCATCCGTTCAACGTCCTTATCGGAACCCCGGAGCCGTCGCATGCTCACCACCGGCAGCTGCCACTGCGGCAATATCTCGTTCACGCTCGACTGGAAGTCCGACGCGCCGGAGATCCCCGCGCGCCGCTGCACCTGCTCGTTCTGCACCAAGCATGGCGGGGTCTGGACCTCCTGCCCCGAGGGCTCGCTGAGGGTCATCGTCAAGGACCCCGCCGCCGTCTCCGGATACGCCTTCGGCACCGAGACTGCCCGCTTCCATGTCTGCACCCGCTGCGGTGTGGTCCCGCTGGTCAGCTGCCAGATCGGCGGGCGGCTCTATGCGGTGGTCAGCGTCAATGCGCTGGAAGGCGTGGATCCGGCGCTGGTGCGCCATCCCGCAAGCACCACCTTCGACGGCGAAAGCACGGAGGACCGGCTGGCGCGGCGGCAGCGCAACTGGATTGCGGATGTGGAGATCCTGCCGGCCGGCGCATAGCGCCCGGCACCTCCGGGCGGCCGGCCTGCCCCGGAGCGCCCGGYCCGCGGCCTAGCGCTCCCCGCGCAGCCGCCGCACCGTCGATCCGCGCGGTGTCAGCACGGCCAGCACCGCTGCTGCGATAAGCAAACCGGGCACGTCGCCAAGCAGGTGCCCGCGCTGGTGCACGC
>NZ_JBFTND010000095.1:0-26764 GCF_056397305.1 Cupriavidus sp. 05N40 | reverse complement strand
GAACGAGCCCAGGCCGGCGGTGGCCAGCGCCACCCCCGCTCGCCCTCGCCTGGCCATCTGGTAGCCATCGATGGTGGTCACCACCGACGACGATTCACCAGGCAGGTTGACCAGGATGGCGGTGGTCGAGCCACCGTACTGCGCGCCGTAGTAGATGCCGGCCAGCATGATCAGCGCGGCCACCGGKGGCAGCGTGTAGGTCACCGGCAGCAGCATGGCGATGGTGGCCAGCGGGCCGATGCCCGGCAGCACGCCGATCAGCGTGCCCAGCACGCAGCCGAGGAAGCAGTAGCCTATGTTCTGCAGGGTCAGGGCCGTGGAGAACCCAAGGCCCAGATGCTCGATCAAATCCATGACGCCGCCTCCCCGCCTGCATCGTTGTGCCACGAGATATCCTCGACAGCAGGCGCGCGCAGGCTGCGGCCCCGATGGCTTATCCATTCACGGTAGGCGCGGGTGCTTTCATCCGCCTTTCAGTGCGGCACGCTGCGGGTATGTACCGATGGGCGGAGCGTGACGCCGGAGATGCCTGAGGCACAAAGCAGCCGCCCCGCGCTCGGGCGGGGCGTTTCGGCACGGCTGCCGCTTGCGCGGCAGGCGGGAGCGCGATGGCGATGTCCCTACTGCTTCGTGGCGTCCTTGCTCATCGCATCCTTGCCCATGGCGTCCTTCCCCATCGTGTCCTTGCCCATGGCGTCGTGCCCCTTCTTCATCTTGTCCTTGCTCATCGCATCCTTGCTCATTGCATCCTTGCCCATGGCGTCCTTGCCCATGGTGTCCTTGGCCATGCTGCTGTCCTTGCTCATGGGAGCGGCATCCTTCTTCATGGCGTCCTGCGCGAAAGCGTGGCCGCCGAGCAGCATGGTGGCCGAGAGCAGGGCTGCGAACAGTTTGTTCATGGAATACTCCTTGGGGTGGTCAGTGTGCAGGCCGGCACCATGCCGGCCGATTCTTCGCGCGGATCCATGCGGGTCAGGATCCGCCGAACCAGTTGTATCCCTGGTCTTCCCAGTAACCGCCGGGATACGTGTTGGTGACGTACAGCGCCATGATGTGCTTGGGGTTCTTGTAGCCAAGCTTGGTCGGCATGCGCAGCTTCATGGGAAAGCCGTATTTGGGAGGCAGTCTTTCCCCGTCGTAGGTAAAGGTCAGCAAGGTCTGCGGATGCAGCGCGGTCGGCATGTCGATGCTGGTGTAGTAGTCGTCGGCGCAGCGGAAGCCGACGTAGCGGGCGCTGGTGTCCGCGCCCACCCGCTGCAGGAACGTCGAGAACGGCGTGCCGCCCCATTTGCCGATGGCACTCCAGCCCTCCACGCAAATATGCCGCGTGACCTGCGAGGTCTGCGGCAGCGCGTAGAGCTGCTCGAGTGTCCACGGGGTCTTGCGCGCGACCAGGCCGCTCACTTCGAGGCGAAAGCCATCGGCCTGCACCTGCGGCACTTCATCCTCGCCGTAGAAGGCGTTGAACGGGAACGGTCGCGTCAGCCGGGATTCATCGTAGGTCGGCGCCAGCCGGTCGGGATCGAACAGCCAGCCCTGCACTCGGTCGTTGAAGCGCGACACCGCGGCGAGGAAGCGCTCGACGGAGGCGTCGTCGCTGATGCTGCAACCGGTCAGCAGCGACAAGCCGCCGAGCGTGATGGCACGCTTGCCGAACAGGCGGCGCGAGGGCATGTCGAGTGCGCGCGCAGCATCGCGCAGGATCAGTTCCCGGTCCGGCACGGCGATGGTCTTGGGCTTGGTCATGGGAGCTCTCTTGCGTGGGGGGAAGCGGGTACTCAGCGGCCGCGCAGCATGATCAGCAGCGTGCGCGGCACCAGCGCCACCATCGCCACATGCACGACCACAAACAGCACGATGGCGCTCATGCAGACGAAATGGACCCAGCGCGCCGCGTCGTAGCCGCCCATCAGCGTGCGCAGCAACGGGAATTGCACCGATTTCCACACCGCGAGGCCGGACAACACGGTCAGCACCAGTATCAGCACCACGCCGCAGTACATCGCCTTCTGCGCCGCGTTGTATTGCGCCAGGTCCGCATGCGCCAGGCGGCCGCGCAGCGCGGCACCGATGTCGCGCAGCGCGCCGCGCAGCGACAGCGGCAGGAAGCGGCGGCGCAAGCGGCCGGTCAGCACGTTCATCGACAGGTAGAACAGCCCGTTGGCCACCAGCAGCCACATCGCGGCGAAGTGCCACTGCAGCGCGCCGCCCAGCCAGCCGCCGAGCGTGATGTCATTCGGAAAGCGCAGGCCGAACAGCGGCGAGGCGTTGTAGATGCGCCAGCCGCTGAGGACCATGATGACGACGGCGATGGCGTTGAGCCAGTGGGTCAGGCGCACCCAGCCAGGCTGGATGATGGCGGACGTATGTCCGCGGCGGCCGGGTACGGGCCGCGATGGCTGATTTGTCTCCACCGTCGTTCTCCAGGAGCGGGCGATATTGCGCAACGCGCGCCGGGGTCCGGATGGGATGAGGGCGTGGCGCTGCAGCGTTCTATGTGCTTTTGTCGACGGTCAGGCCACGAACTTACACGCGCGCCGAAATTTTTTTACGGAGCGCGGACGCGTCGGCAAGGGGTATGCCCGGGGTCACTCAGCAAGCTCGGAGGGGGCGCGGCAGGCGCGCGGCGCAAGGGGAACGGGCTGTTGGGCGAGGCAGGAAACGGCTACCCGCACGCTTGACATTAGCATCGGGCGGGCACGGCGCCAAAGACAATCGGCGCCAGGCTCCGCGCCGCCCGGCCGGGGCAGGGCCTGCACGGTGCGTGCCGCTACAATGCTGGCTTCCCGGACGCGCTGCGCCATTCCCCGCCCGGGGACAGCCCCCGCCGTACCGCACCAGGACCCCGAGATGCCTTTCACCGCCGAGCAACTGACCGAATACATGGACTTCGCGGGCCAGCTCGCGCAAGCGGCCGGCGCCGCCAGCCTGCCGTACTTCCGCAGCGCGCCCGCGGTGCAGGACAAGGGCGGCCGGCGTTTCGACCCGGTCACCGAGGCCGACAAGGCTGCCGAGCATGCCATGCGCGCCCTGATCCGGGCACGCTACCCCGAGCACGGCATCCTGGGCGAGGAGGAGGAGCGCGTGGCCGGCAGTTCGCCGCTGACCTGGGTGCTGGATCCGATCGACGGCACCCGGGCTTTTATCACCGGGCTGCCGCTGTGGGGTACGCTGATCGCACTCAACGACGGCCAGCGGCCGGTGCTCGGCGTGATGGACCAGCCCTTCACGCGCGAGCGCTTCAGCGGCGACGGGCGCGGCGCCTGGCTCAATGGCCAGCCGCTGCGCACGCGCCCTTGCGCGGACCTCGCGCAGGCCAAGGTGAYGTGCACCACGCCGGAGATGTTCGAGGACGAGGCCCAGTTCGCGGCCTTTCGCCGCGTCGCGGATGCCGCCCGGATGCAGCGCTACGGGGGCGACTGCTACGCCTATTGCATGGTTGCCGCCGGCCACGTGGACGCGGTCGTCGAGGCGGGCCTGAAGCCATACGACGTGCAGGCGCTGATCCCGATCGTGCAGGGTGCCGGCGGCGTGATGACCAGCTGGAGCGGTGGCGATGCGCAGCACGGCGGCACCGTGGTCGCCTGCGGCGATGCGCGCCTGCACCAGCAGATACTCGCCCTGCTCAACGCGCCGGCCTGACCATCCCCGGGGCCGGCCGGACCGTTCGCTTGCCAGGAACGCGCTATGATTCAGGGCTTCATTTTTGCAGCAGGAAAGAAACAAGAAACATGACGTCAAACGCATGCGGCCTCGATTTCGGCACCTCCAATTCCACGGTGGGCTGGGTCCGTCCGGGCCAGGCCACGCTGTTGCCGCTCGAAGACGGCAAGCTGACGCTGCCCTCGGTGATCTTTTTCCATGCCGAAGACCCGCTGGTGAGCTACGGCCGCGCCGCGCTCGGCGATTACCTGGCCGGCTACGAGGGGCGGCTGATGCGCTCGCTCAAGAGCCTGCTGGGCACCTCGATGATGGAGGACAGCACCGAGGTGATGGGCCAGGCCATGCCGTTCCGCAAGCTGCTCGCGCATTTCATCGGTGAACTCAAGCAGCGTGCCGAGAGCGTCGCGGGCGCGCGCTTCGAGCAGGTCGTGCTGGGCCGCCCGGTGTTCTTCATCRACGAAGACCAGAAGGCCGACCAGCTTGCCGAGCAGACCCTGCGCGAAATCGCCGCCGACGCCGGCTTCAGGGACATCGAGTTCCAGTACGAGCCGATCGCCGCGGCCTTCGACTACGAAGCGACGATTTCCCGCGAGGAACTGGTGCTGGTGGCGGACATCGGCGGCGGTACCTCGGACTTCTCGCTGGTGCGCCTGTCGCCCGAGCGCGCCGGCAAGACCGACCGGCGCGGCGACATCCTCGCCAACGGCGGCGTGCATATCGGCGGCACGGATTTCGACAAGAGCCTGAGCCTGGCCAGCGTGATGCCCTTCCTCGGCCTGGGCAGCGAGCTGCGCAACGGCAAGGCGATGCCGTCGGGGCAGTACTTCGACCTGGCGAGCTGGCACACCATCAACCTGGTGTACACGCGCAAGGCGTGGTCGCACGTGATGGACAACTATCGCGACGCCGCCGACAAGGTCAAGCTCGACCGCCTGATCAGCCTGATCAAGCAGCGTGCCGGCCACTGGCTGGCGATCCAGGTGGAAGCGGCCAAGATCGCGCTGTCCGCCGAGCCGCAGACCGAGCTCGACCTGGGCCGCATCGCGCCGGGCGAGACCATGGCCATCAGCCGCGCCGACTTCGACCAGTCGATCGGCAAGCTGGTCGGCAAGACCGAGCAGACCGTGCAGGCCCTGCTGCGCGACGCCGGCGTGCAGGCCGATGGCATCGATACCGTGCTGTTCACAGGCGGCTCCAGCAGCGTGCCGCTGCTGCGCGAGCGGCTTTCCGAACTGATCCCGGGCGCGCAGCGCATCGAGGGCGACCTGTTCGGCGGCATCGGCTCGGGCCTGGCGCTGGACGCGCGGCGCAAGTTCGGCTGAACCCACGGGGCCGCGTGCGCCGGTCTCCGGCGCCGCCCGGCAGACCTCTGCCCCGTGTCATGCCGTCATGCTAATGTGCCGTTTTCGCGCAATCGAAGAGGCAATACATGCAAGCGGCTATCGTCGAAGCCGGCTACGGCTCCGATCCGGTCGGCCTGGTAAGCGGCTTCCGCTTCCCGCCGGGAAAGCCGGGCCAGCCCATCGACTCGGCCAGCGCATCCGCCTGGCTCAAGGCGCCGCCGCCTGGCGACGAATTCATCTGGCTGCACTTCAACCTCGCCCATAGCGCCTGCGAGCGCTGGCTCAAAGGGCAGATGGACCTGCCTGAAGGGTTTTTCGAGGCGCTGCGCGAGGGCTCCCGTTCCACGCGTATCGAACGCCTCGACGCGGCGCTGCTGGCCGTGGTCAACGACGTCATTTATAACTTCGGCGTCACTTCCACCGATATCTCCACGCTGTGGGCCTGCGCCGACCGCCGCCTGCTGGTGACGGCCCGCCTCAAGCCGCTGCGCTCGGTGGACCAGTTGCGCGCCTCGGTCAAGCAGGGCGAGCTGTTCAGTTCGCCGCTGTCGCTGCTGGTGCACTTGCTGCGCGACCAGGCCGACGTGCTGGTACGCATCGTGCGCGAAACCAGTGCCAACGTGGACCTGATCGAAGACCGCCTGCTGTCGCAGCGGCTGCAGGGCAACCGTGTGGAGCTGGGCTCGATGCGGCGCGGGCTGGTGCGGCTGCAGCGGCTGCTGGCGCCCGAGCCCGGCGCGCTGTTCCGGCTGCTGAACCGGCCGCCGGACTGGCTGCGCGAGGAGGACAGCCAGGACCTGCGCGAATCCACCGAAGAGTTCTCGCTGGTGCTCAGCGACCTGGCGGCGCTGGTCGAGCGCATCAAGCTGCTGCAGGAAGAAATCGCCGCCAAGCTAAACGAGCAGACCAACCGCACGCTGTTTACACTGACCCTGGTGACGGTGCTGGCGCTGCCCATCAATATCGTGGCCGGCTTCTTCGGCATGAACGTGGGCGGCATTCCGCTGGCGGACCACCCGCACGGCTTCTGGGTGCTGGTGGTGCTGGTGGCCAGCTTCACCGTGCTGGCCGGGCGCTGGGCGTTCCGCAAGCAGGAAGACTACTGAACGCCACCGGACGGCAGTGGCGCCCGTTCATACCGCCGTCACATGCTGCTGCTAGGCTGGCGTGCTGATGCGAAGAGGAGTGTGCGATGAGACCAGACGAGAGCGAGCTGATCCGGCGTATCCACCGCGAGGTGGCCGATCACTATGACGAAGAACTCGAACTGGAGCTGGAAGACCACCACGTCGACACGCTGTTCGGCGAAGGCGGCGGCGGCCTGGACGAAGAGGAGCGCGCTGCGCGCCGCGAGTATTTCCGCGAGCTGTTCCGCCTGCAGGGCGAGCTGGTCAAGCTGCAGAGCTGGGTGGTGGAGAGCGGCCACAAGGTCGTGATCCTGTTTGAAGGGCGCGACGCCGCCGGCAAGGGCGGCGTGATCAAGCGCATCACGCAGCGGCTCAATCCGCGCGTGGCCCGCGTGGCGGCGCTGCCCGCGCCCAACGACCGCGAGCGCACGCAATGGTATTTCCAGCGCTATGTCTCGCACCTGCCGGCCGCCGGCGAGATCGTGCTGTTCGACCGCAGCTGGTACAACCGCGCCGGGGTCGAGCGCGTGATGGGTTTCTGCACCGACGACCAGTACGAGGAGTTCTTCCGCTCCGTGCCGGAGTTCGAGCGCATGCTGGTGCGCTCGGGCATCCAGGTCATCAAGTACTGGTTCTCGATCTCCGACGACGAACAGAACCTGCGCTTCCTCAGCCGCATCCATGACCCGCTCAAGCAGTGGAAGCTCAGCCCGATGGATCTCGAGTCGCGCCGCCGCTGGGAGGACTACACGCGCGCCAAGGAGATCATGCTGGAGCGCACCCATATCGCCGAGGCGCCGTGGTGGGTGGTGCAGGCGGTCGACAAGAAGAAGGCGCGCCTGAACTGCATCCATCACCTGCTGCAGCAGATGCCCTACGTCGAGCGCGTGCAGCCGCCGGTGGTGCTGCCGCAGCGCGAGCGGCACGAGGACTACACGCGGCAGCCGGTGCCACAGGCCATGGTGGTGCCGGAGATCTACTGATCGCCGCCACGGCCGCGGCGGTGCCGACCGGCGCCACCACGTCCGTGGCGCCGCGCTTTCCCTGCCTCAGCCCTTCTTCCTGGCATCGCGCAGCGCCACCTCGCGCTCCGGCCTCGCGGCGATGATCTTCCTGCGCTTCTTCTTTTTCAGTTCCTTCCACGCCTTGCATTCCTTGCGCGTGCGCAGGCACCCCTTGCAGTAGCCGGTGGCCTCGTCGAACTTGCAGATCTTGATGCAGGGCGACGGCACGCTCATGGCGCGCTCCCGCATTCGGCACGGCGCAGCACGAAATCGGCCACATCGTCGCGCACCGGCGACAGCCAGTGCAGGGGATCGGAGAAGGCGCCGATCAGCAAGGTGTGCGAGAGCCGCGCGTAGCTGCGGTACTGCGTGGGCACGCCGCGCTGTTCCAGCCTGGCCGCCATCTGCGCCGAGTTGCGCTGCGGGTTGACCAGGCGGTCGCCTTCATCCACGCCGATGAAGGCGGCGGGCGTGCCCGCCCGCGCATAGTCGATCGGCTGCGAGCCGGCGGGGTAGTCGGGATGGTGGAACACGGGCCTGGCCTGCGGGTTCTCGATGGGCAGGAAATCGTAGGGCCCGGCCAGGCCGATCCAGCCGCGCAATTGTGCCGGGCTCATGTCGACGCCTTCCAGCCAGCGCGGATCGAGCGCCAGCATGGCGGCGTTGTAGGCGCCGGCACTATGGCCCATCACGAACAGGCGCTGCGGGTCGCCGCCATAGCTGGCGATCTCGCGCCGCGTCCAGGCGACCGCGCGCGCGTTGTCGGCCAGGAAATCGGGGTAGCCGACCTCGGGATAGAGGCGGTAGTCGGGAATCACGGTAAGGATGCCCCGCGCGGCCAGCGCGGCGGCGACGTAGGCATAGTCGGCCTTCTCGCCACTGCTCCAGGTGCCGCCGTAGAAGAACACCACCACCGGCGCCTTGCCGCCGCATGCCGGCTCGCGCGGCGCGTAGACGTCGAGCTTGCCCCGTGCGCCGCTGGCAAAGGGGACGCCGGCGCTCAGGGCATACGCCTTGCTTTGGGTTAATCCATTGAGCACATCCGCGGTGGAGCACGCGCCCAGACCGGCCAGCGGCAGCGCGAGCATCGGTGCAAGAAAACGTGTTGGTGACATGGGCCTGCCCTTTGCGCCGGTAATTTTTTCAAATGCCGCCGGCCATTCTTGCATGACGGCGGGCGCCGTGCATTGCCTGGCATGCTGCGGCGCGGCCATGGCCGCGTGCAATGGCGCGCTTGCGTATTGGTCTGCGCGGTGCGCCGCAATATGGATGCCCGCTGGATGCCCGCCCGCGAGCCGGCAACGCGCATCCGTCCGACCAATCCTGCGGATCCTGAATCCTGGCGATCCCGCAGAAGCCTCCGGAGGTACCCGCTTGCTTGGCACCTGGGCATGGGTCATCGGCGCGCTGCTGATCACCATGGGGCTGATCGGCTCGATGATGAAGCGCCTGCCGGTCTCGGCTTCCGCGCTGTACCTCGTGTCCGGTATCGCGCTCGGGCCGTCGGGGATGGGCCTGATCCGGGCCGACCTGGCCGACCGCGGGCATGCCGTGGTGCTGGAAACGATCACCGAGATCGCGCTGCTGGTCTCGCTGTTCGCGGTGGGGCTGCGGCTGCGCGTGCATCCGCGCGAGCGGATCTGGCGCATTCCCCTGCGGCTGGCCACGCTGGGCATGCTGCTGACCATTGCCATGCTGTATGCGATCGGCACGCTGCTCATGGGGCTGCCGGCCGGCGTGGCGCTGCTGCTGGCCGCCATCCTGGCGCCGACCGATCCGGTGCTGGCCTCCGATGTGCAGGTGGCTGACCCGCAGGACCGCGATCGCATGCGCTTCAGCCTGAGCGGGGAGGGCGGGCTGAAYGATGGCGCCGCCTTTCCCTTCGTCATGCTCGCGCTCGGGCTGATGGGCGCGCGCGGGGCGGGCGGCACCTGGCAGCACTGGTTGTGGGCCGAGCTGCTGTGGGCCACGCTGGCCGGCCTGGCGCTGGGCTGGGGCATGGGCTGGCTGTGCAGCCGCGCGGTGCTGGCCTTGCGCAAGCGTCACGGTGGCGCGCTCGGCATGGAGAGCTTCTTCACCATCGGCCTGATCGGGACGGCCTACGGTGCGGCGCTGGCTGCACACAGCTATGGCTTCCTTGCCGTGTTCGCCGCCGGCCTGGCGATGCGGCATGTGGAGCATGCCGAGAACGTGGACACAGAGCCCAGCGAAGTGCTGGAGTCGGCCGCGCTGGTCGGCCAGGAAAGCACGGCGGTGCAGCACGACAAGGCTGCGGCCTACCTGGCGCATATCGTCGGCGAGTTCTCGCTGGATCTCGAGCGGCTTGCCGAACTGAGCGTGATGGTGCTGGTGGGCGCGCTGCTGTCGGCGCGGCTGCTGCGCTGGGAATACCTCGGCCTGGGGCTGGCGCTGATCCTGCTGGTACGCCCGCTGGCCGTGTATCTCAGCACCGCCGGGGCGGCGCTGCAGCCCGCCCAGCGCCGCCTGGTGGCATGGTTCGGCGTGCGGGGCATCGGCTCGGTCTATTACCTGGCATACGCCCTCGCGCATGGTGCCGATCCACGCCATGCCCTGCTGCTGGCCGACGCCACGCTGTGCGTGGTGGTGCTCTCGGTGGCGCTGCACGGCTCCTCGGCCACGCCGCTCATGGCCATGTACCGGCGCTGGCGCGGTGGCGGCGGCGGCTGACACGCCGGCGCCCAGCGCCACATGAGGCACATCCGGTACTAAAGCTCCGATCGGCGGATGCCGATATTGGCGTTGTCAATGCGCACGCCGAGGCTGCGCTGCCATCCCAGAAACGGAGCAAGAAGAGAATGTCGGACACCGGAATCCGCGCGCGCGCCAGCGTGATCGCATCACTCCTGGCCGCCGCGATGCTGGCGGCTTGTGGAGGTGGCGGGGGCGATGCGCCAGCTACCCAGGCGACGGCCAGCCCGCCCGTCGTCCCGGTTCCCTCGGTGCCGGCGCCGGCATTGGCCCCTGCGTGCAGCGGCTGTGGCGCGGTCGACGGCAGCAACTACGCGGGCAGCGGCACGGGAATCTGGGAGGCGTCCAACACCGCCGGCACCGCGGCCGACCTGTCGGTGGCCATCGGCGGAGTGAACGGCAAGGCTGTCACGCTGCTCTACACCAATGGCGCCACGGCCCAGCCCATGCCGGCGTTGTCGCTGTCGGTGATCCAGCCGGTGGTGGGCAACCTCTCGATTCAATCCGCGCAGGCCACGGGTTCGTCGCAAGACGAGCAGACCCTGCGCGACATATCCGAGTTCAACCGTTCGGGCTGGGCCGCGCTGGCGGGTACCAAGCACACCGCCAGCTTCTCCGGGATGGCGCCGCCGCCGCCGCAGGCCTCCGTGATCGGTGACGTGAAGAGCTGGTACCACACGGACGGCACGCGGCATTCGGCCACGCTCGAACGCAGCGTTCCCGGCCAGGACGGCACCATCGTCAACTTCTGGGTGGAGACCACGGAATGGACCCCGACCGGCAGCAAGATCAGCAACACCATCGTCGATTCGCTTGCGTCGGGCTTCGCCGGCGCCGGCGGCATCTATGACATGCTGACCTCGGTGGGCGGTCCGATGTGGGGGCCGCACAGCTACAGCAACCTGATTTCCGGCACCGGCCAGCCGGTCGATATCGTCATCCTCAACTTCGACAACAACAACACGCCGTACGGCACGGTGGGCTACTTCTGGGGCCTGCACAACCTGAAGAACACATCAGATGCGCGCAGCAACGAATCGCTGTCGCTCTACCTCGATTCCGAGACGCTCTACCTGGGCGGCGCCGAGGGCCTGAAGTCGATGAAGATGACCATGGCGCATGAAGGCATGCACATGCAGAATTTCTATCGCCGCGGCGTCAAGGCCGGCCCGCAGTACGCGTTCGATACCTGGCTGGAGGAGATGTCGGCGATGATGATGGAGGACTTCGCCAGCTATACCGTCGACGCCACCTTCAACGCGATCCGCGACGTGCGCTTTCGCGACTACGTGAGCTACGGCAACGGCAATTTCAATTGCAATCTGATGAGCTTCACCGGCTTCGGCGCAACCTGCGAGAGCTACTCGGTATCGGGCAGCTTCGGCGGCTTCCTCGACCGGCAGCTCGGCCTGGCCTTCTACAAGGACCTGCTCTCGCGCACCAGCAGCACCGATTCGAAGACCGTGCTCGACCAGTCCATCAAGACTGCGCGCGCGGATTCCGGCTTCGAGCAGGAACTGCTGCGCTGGAGCGTGACCAGCAATTCGCTGATGCCGGCGGCGTCCTCGCCGGCGCGCTTTGGCTACCCGGCCCGCGTCGAAGGCGGCTTCACCTTGCCGCTGATCGATCCGGACAAGTACCGCGCCACGCGCAAGCTGCCAGGCTCGGTAGCCCCCACGCTGCAGCCCTACGGCAGCTTCCCGGTGGTGCGCACCAACACCGGCGCCACGTTCAGCGAGACCGTGCGCATTCCGGCCGGCGCGACGTTGTCGGTGGTGGTGTACTGACAGGCCCGCACCGACCACGCCATGCACCGCATCCTGATCCTGATCGCCGCGCTCTGCGCCGTACTGGCGGCCTGCGTGCACGCGGTGCCGGCCGGGGGCGTGATCGCGCTCACCGGTAAGGTAATGGTCAAGGGAAGCGCCCTGTTCCAGCAGCCGATGCTGGTCACGGCAGACGGCGCGGTCTGGGTGCTGGACGCGCTTCCCGTGGAGCAGGCCCGGGCGCTGGGCAGCCGCGAGGTGACGGTCACCGGCGTGGTAGTGCGCCCAAACCAGCCGGGCACCTGGGCGCCGGCCATCCGTGTCGAGCGCCTGGAAGACACTTCCGGGGCTTTGCGCTAGCAGGGCAGAAGCGGCCCCCAATGGTGGCGCGGCGGCAGTCCGGTGGTCGCCCGATAGCCGCCCGGCGGCGGTCGCCGGCGAGCGCCTTGCACCGCCTCAGGGGAACGCCTCTTCCAGCGTCAGCACCGTACCCGTGAGGGTAGCGTCGTAGCCGGGCAGGGCATCCACCACCTGGCGGAAGCTGCCGCTGCGCAGTGCCGCCACGGCGCCGGCCAGCGCCGGGCTTTGCAGCCGCTCGCGCTCGATGGCGAAGAAATAGCGCTCCTTGAGCACCGGCACGAAATCCAGGCCGAATCGCCGCGCGGCGGTCTCCACGCCGAAACCCGCATCCGCCATGCCGCTGCCGATATAGGCCGCCACCGCCGCATGGGTGAATTCGCCGTTGCTGTAGCCCTCGATGCGGCTGCTGTCGATGCCGCGCGCCTCCAGGATCAGGTCCAGCAGCAGCCGCGTGCCCGAGCCGGTCTGGCGATTCACGAAGCGCACGTCGGGCCGGCACAGGTCGCCCAGGCTGGTGATCCGCTGCGGATTGCCTGGCCGCACGAAGATGCCCTGCGAGCGCACCGCCAGATGGATCAGCAGATGCGTCTCGGGCCGGATCCAGGTGGCGAAGCGGGCCAGTGTTCTTTGCTCGAACTCGCCGATCGGCACATGGAAGCCGGCGATGTCGCAGCCACCCTGGGCGAGCGCGGCCACCGCCTCGAGGCTGCCGCAATATTTCAGGTCGTGGCGCACCTGGTGCGCATCGAGGAAATCATGCAGGGCGGCTACGGCGAAGCCATGGCTGGCGTGCAGGCGCAACGCAGGCTCGGCGCGGTTCACCAGCTTCTTGAGCTCGATCTCCAGCTCCGATGCCAGGCTTTCCAGCGTGGGCGAGAGCCGCGCCGCAATGCGCTTGCTGGCCCACACCAGTTGCTGCGCCAGCGGCGACAGCGCAGTGCCGCGGCCGCGGCTCTTGGCGATCAGCGCGCCGCCGAACAGGGCTTCCGCGTCGCGCAGGATGCCCCAGGCATAGCGGTAGGACAGGCCGGCGGCCTGCGCCGACTGGCTGATGCTGCCGGTGCTTTCGATCAGGCCAAGCAAGGTCACCAGGCGCGAAACGTCCAGCGCCGGGCCGGCGCCGGAATCGTCGTCGCGGACCTGCAGGTGGGGCTCTATGGAAATGCGGATCATATGTGAAAAATAGCATATTGCTCGAATGCATCCAACTGCCTATAGTCCGCTCAAAGAGGCACTGAAAGCGGGAGGATGTCGCTCGAAGTGGCAGTGCAGCATGGCTGAAGCCCGCCGGACGGCCTCCAGATATGAAAAAAATAGCATATAAAGCGGTGGCTGCACGACGGTCGCCGCACCCCGCAGCAGATCCTGGCAAGACGCGCAAGCCAATGCGCCGCACCGTCTGCCGCCGGCCCTAACGCGCCGGCCCGTGCTGCTTCACCAGGAGATCCGATGTCCCTACCCGCCGCTGACGCCTTGCGCGAGCCGGCTCGCGCGCAGATCGCCGGCATCATCGCGGCGCGCCGCGACATGCCAGGCGCCTTGCTGCCCATCCTCCACGAGATCCAGGACGCGGTTGGCTATGTGCCGTCCGAGGTCCTGCCCGAGATCGCGCGCGCGCTGAACCTGTCGCGTGCCGAAGTCCACGGCGTGGTCACCTACTATCACGACTTCCGCGAGCGCAAGGCCGGCCGCCACGTGGTGCGCGTATGCCGCGCCGAGGCGTGCCAGTCGGTGGGCGGCGAGGCGCTGGCCGCGCACGCCGAGCGCGCCGTCGGCTGCGCGTTCCACGAGACCACCGCCAATGGCGAATTCACGCTCGAGGCGGTCTATTGCCTGGGGCAGTGCGCCTGCGGCCCGGCCGTGATGATCGACGGCAAGCTGGCCGGGCGCGTCACGCCGCAGCGCTTCGACGCGCTGCTCGCCGCTTGCGAGCGCAGCGCGGAGGTGCCAGCATGAGCGCCACCGCGACCGCTACGACTACCACTACCGTATTCGTCCCCTGCGATTCCAGCGCGCTCGCCATGGGCGCCGACGAAGTCGCGAACGCCATCGCGCGCGAGGCCGCGGCGCGCGGCGCCGCCGTGACGCTGGTGCGCAACGGCTCGCGCGGCATGTTCTGGCTGGAGCCGCTGGTGGAGGTGCAGACCGCGGCGGGCCGCGTGGCCTATGGCCCGGTTACGCCGGAAGACGTGCCGGCGCTGTTCGACGCGGGCTTGCTCGCCGGCGGCGCGCATGCGCTGGCGCTCGGGCTCACCGACGAGATTGCCTTCCTCAAGAAGCAGGAGCGCCTGACTTTCGCCCGCGTGGGCATCACCGATCCGCTCTCCCTGGCCGACTACCTCGCACACGATGGCTTTGCCGGCCTGACACGCGCGCTGGCGCTGGACGGCGCGCAGATCGTGCGCGAGGTCACCGATTCCGGCCTGCGCGGGCGCGGCGGCGCAGCCTTCCCCACCGGCATCAAGTGGCAGACCGTGCTGAACGCGAACTCGCCCGTCAAGTATGTGGTCTGCAACGCCGACGAGGGCGATTCCGGCACCTTCTCGGACCGCATGGTGATGGAAGGCGATCCCTTCATGCTGATCGAAGGCATGACCATCGCCGGCCTGGCGGTCGGGGCAGAGCACGGCTATATCTACGTGCGTTCGGAGTATCCGCACGCCATCGCCATGCTGGAGGCCGCCATCGACATCGCGCAGGCGGCCCGCTGGCTCGGCGAAGATATCCGCGGCAGCGGGCGGCGCTTCTGCCTGGAAGTGCGCAAGGGCGCCGGCGCCTACGTGTGCGGCGAAGAAACCGCGCTGCTGGAAAGCCTCGAGGGCAAGCGCGGCGTGGTGCGCGCCAAGCCGCCGCTGCCGGCGCTCGAAGGCCTGTTCGGCCAGCCCACCATCATCAACAACGTGATCTCGCTGGCCACCGTGCCGCTGATCCTGGCGCGCGGCGCGCAGTTCTACCGCGACTACGGCATGGGGCGCTCGCGCGGCACGCTGCCGTTCCAGCTGGCCGGGAACGTGCGCCAGGGCGGCCTGGTGGAGAAGGCCTTCGGCGTGACCCTGCGCGAGCTGCTGGAAGACTACGGCCAGGGCACGCGCAGCGGCCGTGCCATCCGCGCGGTGCAGGTGGGCGGGCCGCTCGGCGCCTACCTGCCGGTGTCGCGCCTGGACACGCCGATGGACTATGAGGCGTTCGCCGCCTTCGGCGCGGTGCTCGGGCACGGCGGCATCGTGGTGTTCGACGACACCGTGGACATGGCGAAGCAGGCGCGCTATGCGATGGAATTCTGCGCCATCGAATCCTGCGGCAAGTGCACGCCGTGCCGGATCGGCTCCACGCGCGGCGTGGAGGTGATCGACAAGATCATCGCCGGCGACCAGCCGGTCAAGCATGTGAAGCTGGTGCGCGACCTGTGCGACACCATGCTGGGCGGCTCGCTCTGCGCCATGGGCGGCATGACGCCGTACCCCGTGCTGTCGGCGCTCGACGCCTTCCCGGAAGACTTTGGCGTGGCCGTGCCCGCCAAGGCTGCCTGATGCCACTGAACCAGCAAGATACCAGCGAAGAAATGCGGGAGCCCGCCTTGAACACACGCAACGAAATCGACTTTGGTACGCCCCCCAGCGAGGCGCAGGAGCAGGTCACGCTGCAGATCGACGGGGTCGACATCACGGTGCCGGCCGGCACCTCGCTGATGCGCGCCGCCGTGCAGGCCGGCGTCAACGTGCCCAAGCTGTGCGCCACCGACAGCCTCGAGTCCTTCGGCTCGTGCCGCCTGTGCCTGGTCGAGATCGAAGGCCGGCGCGGCTATCCGGCCTCATGCACCACGCCGGCCGAAGCCGGCATGAAGGTGCGCACGCAGAGCGACAAGCTGGCCGACCTGCGCCGCGGCGTGATGGAGCTGTACATCTCCGACCACCCGCTGGACTGCCTGACCTGTCCCACCAACGGCAACTGCGAGTTGCAGGACATGGCCGGCGTAGTGGGCCTGCGCGAAGTGCGCTATGGCTACGACGGCGCCAACCACCGCGCCGAGGCCAAGGACGAATCCAACCCGTATTTCACCTACGATCCTTCCAAGTGCATCGTGTGCAACCGCTGCGTGCGCGCCTGCGAGGAAACGCAGGGCACCTTCGCGCTCACCATCAGCGGGCGCGGCTTCGACTCGCGCGTGACGGCGGGGCAGGGCGGCAGCTTCATGGAGTCGGACTGCGTGTCGTGCGGGGCCTGCGTGCAGGCCTGCCCCACCGCCACGCTGGCCGAGACCTCCATCATCCGCATGGGCCAGCCCGAGCACAGCGTGGTCACCACTTGCGCGTACTGCGGCGTGGGCTGCGCCTTCAAGGCCGAGATGAAGGGCAATGAAGTGGTGCGCATGGTGCCGTACAAGGACGGCCAGGCCAACGAAGGCCACTCGTGCGTGAAGGGGCGTTTCGCCTGGGGCTACGCCACCCACAAGGACCGCATCCTCAACCCGATGATCCGCGCGAAGATCACCGACCCGTGGCGCGAAGTCTCGTGGGAAGAGGCCATCGCCTACGCCGCTTCGCAGTTCAAGCGCATCCAGGCCGAGCATGGCCGCGACTCCATCGGCGGCATCGTCTCGTCGCGCTGCACCAATGAAGAAGGCTACCTGGTGCAGAAGCTGGTGCGCGCCGCCTTCGGCAACAACAACGTCGATACCTGCGCGCGGGTCTGCCACTCGCCCACCGGCTACGGCCTCAAGCAGACGCTCGGCGAATCGGCCGGCACGCAGACCTTCCGTTCGGTCGAGAAGTCCGACGTCATCCTGGTGATGGGCGCCAACCCGACCGACGGCCACCCGGTGTTCGCCTCGCGCATGAAGAAGCGCCTGCGCGCCGGCGCGAAATTGATCGTGATCGACCCGCGCCGCATCGACCTGGTCGATTCGCCGCACGTGCGCGCCGACTACCACCTGCAGCTGCGCCCGGGCACCAACGTCGCCGTGGTCACCGCGCTGGCCCACGTGATCATCACCGAAGGGCTGGCGGACGACGCCTTTATCGCCGAGCGTTGCGAGGACCGAGCGTTCCAGCAATGGCGCGACTTCGTCAGCCTGCCGGAGAACTCGCCCGAAGCCATGGCGGAGGTCACCGGCATCCCGGCCGGGCAACTGCGCGGCGCCGCGCGCCTGTACGCCACCGGCGGCAACGCCGCGATCTACTACGGCCTGGGCGTGACCGAGCATGCGCAGGGCTCCACCACCGTGATGGGCATCGCCAACCTGGCCATGTGCACCGGCAACATCGGCCGCGAAGGCGTGGGCGTGAATCCCCTGCGCGGGCAGAACAACGTGCAGGGCTCGTGCGACATCGGCTCCTTCCCGCACGAGCTGCCGGGCTACCGCCATGTGTCGGACTCGACCACGCGCGGCCAGTTCGAGGCGGCCTGGAACGTGGAGATCAATCCGGAGCCGGGCCTGCGCATCCCCAATATGTTCGAGGCCGCGCTGTCGGGCAGCTTCAAGGGCCTGTACTGCCAGGGCGAGGACATCGTGCAGTCSGACCCGAACACGCARCACGTGGCSGMGGCGCTGTCGGCGATGGAATGCATCGTSGTGCAGGACATCTTCCTCAACGAGACCGCCAAGTACGCGCACGTGTTCCTGCCGGGCTCGTCCTTCCTCGAGAAGGACGGCACCTTCACCAACGCCGAGCGCCGCATCTCGCGCGTGCGCAAGGTGATGCCGCCCAAGGCGCGCTACGCCGACTGGGAAGCCACCGTGCTGCTGTCCAATGCGCTGGGCTACCCGATGGAGTACACCCACCCGTCGCAGATCATGGACGAGATCGCGCGGCTCACGCCGTCCTTCCATGGCGTCAGCTATGCGCGCCTGGACGAGCTCGGCAGCATCCAGTGGCCGTGCAACGAGGCCGCGCCAGACGGCACGCCCACCATGCACATCGGCAGCTTCGTGCGCGGCAAGGGCAAGTTCATCATCACGCGCTACGTGCCCACCACCGAGCGCGTCAACCGCGCCTTCCCGCTGATCCTCACCACCGGGCGCATCCTCTCGCAATACAACGTGGGCGCGCAGACGCGCCGCACCGAGAACGTGATGTGGCACGACGAGGACCGCCTGGAGATCCATCCGCACGATGCCGAGGAGCGCGGCATCAAGGACGGTGACTGGGTCGGCGTGCAAAGCCGCGCTGGCGAGACCGTGCTGCGCGCCATCGTCAGCGAGCGCATGCAGCCGGGCGTGGTCTACACCACCTTCCACTTTCCCGAGTCGGGCGCCAACGTGATCACCACCGACAACTCGGACTGGGCCACCAACTGCCCCGAGTACAAGGTCACGGCGGTGCAGGTGATGCCGGTGGCGCAGCCGTCCGAATGGCAGCGCCAGTACCAGGATTTCAACGCGCAGCAGTTGCGCCTGCTGCAGGCGGCCAGCGCGGAGGCTGGCCCGGCATGACCGCGATCCGCTCCGGCGCGGGATGGGCGCCCGGCGATGCCGAGCCGCCCACCCATAGCACCTTCGAGGTCGGGCGCAGCCGCCTGGGCCTGGTTGCGCTGGAGGCCGACGAACTGGCCGAGGAAGTGCCGGTCGCGCTCGAGTACAACGGTATCTCGCACGCGGTGATGCTGGCGTCCCCGGCCGACCTGGATGACTTCGCGCTTGGCTTCAGCCTGAGCGAAGGCCTGGTGGCCAGCCCGCGCGACATCTACGAGATCGACACCGAGGTGGGCTGCGACGGCATCACCGTGCGCCTGCGCATCGCCGCCGAAGCGTTCGCGGCCTTCAGGGAGCGGCGCCGCGCCATGACCGGCCGTACCGGCTGCGGCCTGTGCGGCACCGAATCGCTGCAGGAAGTCATGCGCGCGCCGGCGCCGGTCAGCAGCAGCGCCAGCTTCAGCGGCGCCGCGTTGTATGCCGCCTTCGCGCAGCTGCAGACGCGCCAGGAACTGCTGCGCCACACCGGCTCCACCCACGCCGCCGCCTGGCTGCGCCCCGACGGGCAGGTCGGCCTGGTGCGCGAAGACGTGGGCCGCCACAACGCGCTGGACAAGCTGATCGGCGCGCTGGCGCGCGGCGGCGAGGACATCGCGCGCGGCGCCGTGCTCGTGACCAGCCGCGCCAGCTATGAAATGGTGCTCAAGACCGCCAGCGCCGGCGTCGGCCTGCTCGCCGCGGTGTCCGGCCCCACCGCGCTCGCGGTGCGCCTGGCGCAGGAAGCCGGCGTCACCCTGGCAGGCTTCGTGCGCGACGGCCGCCACGTGGTCTATACCCATCCCCAACGCCTGCAGGACAGGACGGAACAGGCATGAACACGGACAACCTCGTCAAGATGGCGAACCAGATCGGCAGCTTCTTCGAAGCCATGCCGGACCGGGAAGAAGCGCTCGCGGACATCGCCTCGCATATCAAGCGTTTCTGGGAGCCGCGCATGCGGCGTGCGCTGCTGGAGCTGCTGGATGGCGGCGGCGCCACCGGCCTGGACGACATTGTCGTGCAGGCCGTGACGCGCCACCGCGCCTTGCTTGCGGTGACGCTGCGGAAGTCGGAGCAGCAGGCCGAGCACCAGTGATCAGCCGCGCTTCCAGCGCTGCAGGATTTCCAGGATCGCCAGCGTGAACAAGGTGGCGAATACGGCCGTGGCGTCGCGCCCCAGCCCCGCCGCCACGCCGATGGCGGCCACCATCCAGATGCTGGCCGCCGTAGTCAGGCCCTTGATGCTGCCCTCGTCATTGAGCTTGATGATGGCGCCCGCGCCCAGGAAGCCGATGCCCGAGGCCAGGCCCTGGAGCACCCGGCTCATGTCGGCCAGTGGCACGCCCGCCTGCAGCGGCACCAGCACGAACAGCGCCGAACCGAGCGACACCAGCATATGCGTGCGCAGGCCTGCGGCCTTGCCGGACGTCTCCCGCTCGTAGCCGATCAGGCCGCCGAGGATCACCGCCACCGAGAGCCGGATCAGGATCCGCGTGGCTTCCTTGATGTCGGGCACGTCGGCGAATTCCGCGCGGAAGGTGCCGTAGATGTCGGTCCAGAGGGATTCCATTTTCTGCTGCCTGGCGGGCCGGGAGTCATTCCAGCGTAGCAGGCGCCGCGGGCGGGCGGGATCGGAGTTTGGCTGACATCGCGGCTCGGAGGGGGCGGGCGGGGTGCTGCAGCGTAAGCACGGACTCGCGCGGTCGAGCTGCATGGCCCGCGCGGCGCATGCCATCACGACGACTGCCTGCCCATGGGGATCTCCTTGCCCTTGCAGTCGACGAAGACGATGCCCTTGCCCATGCCGGCATAACGGTAGTAGACCGTGGTGCGTGACTTGACCGGCGTGGTGTCGTAGCCGGACAGGTCTGCACCAGGTGCGCAGAGCCGTTCGACCTCCTCGGGCCACTGGAACTGGCGGGCCTTGTGGGCGATCCAGCGGTCGACCAGCGGGCCGGCCGCGAACCAGTAAGCCCATCGGCTGGGGGAGAACCATTTGGCCAACGGCCCTTTACGGTCGGGCATGAAGCCACTCGGCTTGCGCACTTGCCCTGCGGCGATGGCTTCGGGGTGCGGCTGGACGGCGTCAAAGCCAAGCTCCATGTAGCGGCGTATGAATTCGAGGCGTTCCAGGCAACGGCCGAAGGTGGCGGAGTCCACGACATCGAAAGCGCCACCGACCGTGTAAGGCCGATCCCGTAGCGCGCGCTGGAAGGTGATGGGGTCCCAGTGCGTCAGTTGGTCGTAGGGCACAGGGAAGCAGAGGCGAAGTCGGTAGTCGGTGCCGAGTTCGACGAAGGGAGCTACCTCGCGCCAAGGCAAATGCACGACGCGATGGTCATGTGTTACGACGTGGACCAATTGTGCTTGGTGATTGAATCGCTGCCTGCTGTTAGCGCTGACGCCGCCAGCCCAAAGGAAGAACCATGCGATCAGCCCGAAAGGGATGCAGGCCAGAAGTCCCAGCAGCAAGTCCGTCGCGCTCTTGACTTCGCCGAACAAAGGGGCAAGCACGAGGACGGAAAACAGCGCGAAGGTGAACCCGCCCATTGGCAAGTACACGACGAAGTTGATTTCGCCTTCCATATCCGGTTCCAGATAGCGCGCATTGAACAACTCGCTGTCCGACAGATCATCGCTGAACCAGAGATCGCCGGGGTACATGGCGTAGCGGATATCCGGCAGCCGGCTGAAATCGTTGCGCTCGTCAAGCACTCCGCATCGCCGCTCGAAATCGGCTTTGGGATCGCCCGGCGGAAAAGACGTGTTCTGAGTCTGGCTCACGGGCAATGACTCCTCCATCATGATGACCGCCCGGCGAGACGGATCTCCTTGCCATTGCGGTCGACGAAGACGATGCCTTTGCCCATGCCGGCATAACGGTAGTAGACCGTGGTGCGTGACTTGACCGGCGTGGTGTCGTAGTCGGACAGGTCTGCACCGGGTGCGCAGAGCTGTTCTACCTCCTCGGGCCACTGGAACTGGCGGGCCTCGCGGGCTAGCCAGCGGTCCACCAGCGGGCCGGCGGCGAACCAGTAAGCCCATCGGCTCGGGGAGAGCCATTTGGGCAGGAGCCTATTGCGCTCGGGCGGGAAGCCGCTTGGCTTGCGCGCCAGCCCCGACGCGACGGCCTCGGGATGCGGTTGCACCGCGTCGAAGCCATGCTCCATGTAGCGGCGGATGAATTCGAGGCGTTCGATGCAACTGCCGAAGCTGGCTGCATCGGAATCATCGAAATGGCCGCCGATCATCTGAGGCCATTTCAGAAATAGGCGTCTGAAGGTAATGGGTGTCCAATGTGACAGTTGGCCATAGGGGACGGGGAAACATAGGCGAAGTCGATAGTCATTGCCAAACAGAACATAAGGTCTGACATCACGCCATCGTAGAGACACGACGCCTTTGTCGTAAGTCGTAACATGAACCAATTGGGCTTGGCGATTGAATCTCACTCTCGTACCAGGGCCACTCCCCATCCACAGAAATCCCCACGTGAACAGGCCGAACGGGATGCAGTTCAGGAGTGCGAACAATAACTCCAGGCCACTCTCTATTTCCCCCGAAAGCGGAAGCATTACCAGCACTGTGAACAGAGCAAAGTTGAATATTCCCGTCGCCAGGTACATGTAGAAATTGACTTCTCCCCGCATGTCGGGCTCCAGATAGCGCTCGTTGAAGAGGGCGCCGTCGGACAGGTCATCGCTGAACCAGAGATCGCCGGGATACATTGCGTAGCGGATATCCGGCAGCCGGCTGAAATCGCTGCGCTCGTCGAGCAGGGCGCATTGCCGCTCGAAATCCGCCTTGGGGTCGGCAGGGGGAAACGTGATTTCCGGCGTTTCGTGGTTGTTCACAGCCAGTTGCTCTCCGCCAGGATGAAGTCGGGATCGGTAAAGCCGTTCGGCCGGTATTCCACGGCCGTCTTGCCTAGCACGGTGTCCGAGGTGATGGTCAGGTAGCCCACGCCGTCGACCAGCTTGATCTGTCCCGGGTCTTCGTGCGTGACCATGCGGCCGGCGGGGTGCTGCAAGTCGGCAGCGTGCTGCTGCGTGACCTTGTAGTGGCTGATCTGCGGGCGCCAGCCCGGCAGGGCGACGGTGATGGTGCGCGCATCGGCGGGCAGCCCGGGGCCGTGGATGATCTGCCCTATCGGCGTGGCGGCGCCAAGTACCTTGAGCACGGCGATGTCGGTTTCGATATGCGGTTGCAGGAACAGGCGGTAGTACTCGCGCAGTTCTTCCACGTCGTCGGCGAAGGGCGGAGCGGGCGTGGTGCTGAAATACGCGTTGTTCTTGCGGTTGCCCCAGGTACTGCGGGCGATCCACGCGGTGATCTTGGCTTCGTCGGCCACGTGATCGTGCCAGGAGCGGCCGACCATATAGATGGCTTCCGCTGCGAGCAGGAACCAGCCGATGGGGCCGCTTCCGGCGCGAGCAACAGCGACCGGGCCTCGCACGGTAGCAAAGCGAGAGGCCTGCATGTACACAAGCGTATCTACCATCAGATCTAACTTGCCCAGTAGTTGCAGGCCACCAACACCGGCGATAACCGCCTGCAAAATACCTGTGGCAGCGCTAATTGCTGCGGCATCCCCTTGCTCGGTGGCAGCTGCACCAACGACCCCATCCTTGATCGCCATCACTGCCGCCGCCCCCGCCGCAATCCCGATCGCCCACCGCTCGAATCCCCTGGCAATARCATCCAACGCTTCGGCCGCCCTGGTATCCCCACGCAACCGTGCCTGATCGCGCAGCTTTTCGTAATACGCGCGGCTCAGGCCGGCTTGCCCGGCGCCGATGCCCAGCAGCTTGCCGCCGGCATCGAGCGCATGGGCAAAAGTGAGGCCGTCTTCCTTGCCCAAGGCCTTGAATGCAGCGCCTGCGCTATAGGCGGAAGCAAACAGCGCCACGCCGCTCAGCCCGATCCTGGCGTTGTGCCAGAAGCGCAGGCGCCCGCCAAGTTTTCCGATGGCGTGCTGTTGCGCCGCCACGCCCTGTGTGTCATAGACGTCGATGAGCGCATGCGCGGCCTGCGCCGCTGTCTGGGGCCGGAAGCCGTTGATGCCGTGCTGTCCGGTCTGCTTGCGCAACCATTCGCCGATGCCGTCCAGCGGTATCTCGTGGAGCCGGGCCACTTCGCCATCGAGTACTTCCATGATGGGGCGGTAGACACTGGTCCAGTAGGCATGCGGGGATTTCAGCCTGCCGGCGGAGACGAGCGCGCCGATCATCAGGCTGAGTTGCTGGGAGGCGCCATCGGGCGGCAGCCTGCCCAGCAGTTCCTGCAACGGTTTGAGCATCGGGTCGATGGCGAGGCGGCGCACCTGTCCCGCCGCCTTGCCCACGTACTTGGCCATGTCGGGGTGGCCCATGATGGCGTACTTGAGCAGGCCGGCGGGACCGTCCGGGGTGACTTGCGCGGCGAGATGGTCATTGCCGGGCTTGCACTGGATCAGGCCGGGCAGGATTTGCCCGACCAGGCAGCGCAGGTCCAGCGCGGCGGTGTCGTCGCCGGCATCGTGCGTTGCCACGATCAGGTCGAAGCGGGCCTTCTGCGCCTGGTACACCGACCACAGGTCCGTTGCGGCAACCGTGACCTGCCTGACGAACTGGTCGCGCTGCCCGGGATGGTCCTTAGCGAAACGCAGGCGTTCGTCTTCCCTGGCAAACGCGAGCCGCCCGGCCCTGGCGGCCAGGCCGGCCTGGTAGGCGCGATCGCGCGCGGCATTGGCCGCGCCGCCGCCGCTGCCGGGCGGCATGGCGCTGCCGACGGGGTCGTCCCGCAGTGCCTTCAGTTCGGCCTGTCGGGCGGCCTGCGCGCCCAGTTGGTCGACCAGGCTGGACACGCGCAGCTTGCGCCCGGCTTCGGCCGAGTAGGCGTTGAGTTCGTCCAGCCGCGCGTTGACGAGGAAGTTCAGTTCGCTGAGCATGCCGGCGAGGTCGTGCACGACCACCGCCAGCGGCACGATGTCCGTGCGCGGCATGCGTGCCACGTACATGGCATTGAGGATGGACTGGCATTCGCCGGCATCGGGCCGGGTCTCGCTCCAGGCGAAGACGCTGGGCTTGCCTTGCAGGCGGGGTTGCAATTCGTGCACCTGGGTCAGCCAGGCGGCATCGAAGGCATGCCGCTGGCCTGCGCCCTGCGCGGCCTTGATGCCGGTGGCCAGCATCGAGCGCAGCCCGCCCTCGTCCTTCTCGATCCGCCACAGGGCGGCATGGGTGAGGATGGTGTCGCTGACCAGCACAAAGGCCGTGCCGTCCCTGGCGTCGTGCGGCGCCAGCAGGTAGCGCACGGCGCCCGATTCGTCGGGCCGTGCGGCGCGGCCGGGGGCATCGCCGTCGTAGTCGGCCTGGGTCCACCAGATGTGCGCGAAACGGATGTCGTCGGTGACCTGGTAGTGCCGGGTCCACATGCGCCCGTCCCGGAAGAAGCACAGGTAGACGTAGCTGCGCGGACGCAGGACGCGCAGGCCGTAGCCTTTGCCGCCCACCAGCGCGGGATAGCCGGCCAGGCTGAGCGTGGCGAGGCCTTCTCCGATGAACGGGGTTTCCTTCCCGGCGGGGTCGAGGACCTTGCCGGCTACGCCGTAACGCAGCGGGTAGAGCGGGATACCGTGCTCGCACGATGGCGGCGAGATAGCCTTGCCTACGCGCTTGGCGCTGGCGTGGGGAGGCTGCAATGCCCTGGGGCATCGCGCGGTGGCGGCGGTCATGTCGATGGTCCCTTTTCCGGGATGGGTGAGATCCGGCGCAGGCGGTCTTCCAGGGCATGCAGGCGCTGCAGGCCTGCCATGTGTCGCTGTGTCAGGCCGGCGCGCAGTTCGGCGTCGGTCGCGAAGGGCGCTTGCGGATAGGCCAGGCGCAGCGCCATGTAGTGGCGCACGTCGCGCTCCAGGGTCAGCGCGAGTTTTTCCGCTTCCGTGGCGAACGCCGTGAGCTGGCGACACAATTCCTGTTGGTTTGCGGGATCGGCGAAGGCGGCGTGGAGCCGGGTGAAATGGCGCACGTTGTCGCGCATGAACCAGGCGTGGCTGGCGTGGCCGAGCGCGGCCTCGTCTTCGGATGTCAGCGCGACGTGGTGGCGGGGCGACAGTGCGGGGGCGTGCGCGTCGGGGTTGTCGGCGCACAGCCATTGGCCGCCTTGTTCCTCTGGCGTGCGCCACACGAGGGTCTGGATCGGGCCCAGTGTCTCGGCCAGGCGCGGGGCCGGCAGGCCCTCGCAGAGTTCTTCCAGCGCGCGCGGGGCGCCGAGGCTGTAGAAGAGAGGCAGGCCATCGGCAGCGATCAGCTGATGCAGTTGCTGCAGGTGGCCGAGCAAGCCGGCGTCATCGTCCCGGCTGAATAGCAGCAAGCCTGCCTGGCGGGGTGCCCAGTGCGCCAGAAAGTGTTCCAGTAGCGCTTTGTCCAGCGGTACCAGCAGGGGCCCGTGACGATAGCCGGGTGGCTGGTATTCGCGTTCCGTCTCGCGCCATATCCATTGATGATCGAAGCGTCCGGTGATGGCGCGGACTTCGGCTTCCAGGTCCGCATTCTCCGCGCCGTCGAGCCATAGCCAGCGGCGCGGCATGTCCGGCATGTCGTGCCAGGCGGGTTCCTGCACGCCCCGTACTCGCTGGCGCGGCCAGCCCGCCAGCGTTTGGCCGCCGGCGGTCACGCCCGCTCCTCGTTCCGTGGCCGGATGTCGCCGTGGCCGTGTCCCCGGCGGTGCAGCATGCGGCAGGGCAGGCTGCGAGGCGCGGGCGCGGTGAATGCGAAGTCAGCTTCGTCGCCAGCGGCGACAGCGAAGCGCGGATCGGATTGGCGTGGCATGGGAGACCTCCGTGCAATGCGGCGACATTGCATGTTGGTGGAGATCTCTTTGCCTGGGTGTCAGACGAATCCGCTTATCGATGGGGATGTTTCCCGGTGCCGATGTGACATGCCGCAAGGCGGCTCTTGCCTCGGTGCGCAGGCCGCGGCATGCCCCAAGGCCGCGGCGCCGGCGGTCCTACTTCAACCTCAACGGCTCCAGCAGCGCCGCGTCGTACTGCCCGCGATCGATGCGGCCGAGTTCGAACATCCGCAGCAGGATATAAGCCTGCCGCTGCCGCGCGCGCCGCGGGTTGACCACCGGGTTGTTGGCCGAGGGCGCCTTCGGCAGCCCCGCCAGCATCGCGCACTCGGCCAGCGTCAGTTGCCCCACAGGCTTGCCGAAATACACCTCGGCCGCCTCGGCGAAGCCATAGGCGCCCTGGCCGAGGTAGATCTTGTTCATGTACAGCTCGAGGATCTCGTCCTTGCGCATCGCATGTTCGATGCGGTAGGACAGCAGCACCTCGTATAGCTTGCGGGTATAGGTC